>JAEZBP010000784.1 GCA_023427125.1 Pseudomonadota bacterium
GGCCACCGGAGGGCCGGGAGGCGGGCCTACCGGAGGTGGCGGACCCACCGGCGGCGGCGCACCGATCGCCGGCGAGCCTCCCGGCGGAGTCGCCGTGCTGAAGCCCTTGGGCTGCTCCGCATCCCGCGGAAGCTCGGCTCCACAACCAAGACAGAACTTGTAGTGGTCCTGGTTCTCTTTGCTGCACCGCGGGCAGACGATCACCGGGCGTCTCCTGGTTGCTCGGGACCTATGGCACTCCGAGGCGAGCCGGACGATAGCCGCGTGCTGCGCGAATCGTCAAGCGACCTCCGCGGGATCTCCCCGCTTTTCGATGGGGCCCGCGTCTCGTAGACTCGCGCCCCCCGCCGACCCATGACCGATCCGCTCGCCCACTCGCGTTCCGGTGCCTCCGATCGGTGGATCGGGGCGACCGTCGCGGGGCGTTTTCGGCTCGAGGCTCCGATCGGCGCGGGCGCGATGGGTCGCGTGTACCGAGGCGCGCAGCTCCCGGTCGGTGAGCCGGTCGCGATCAAGCTGCTCCACGACCACCTCGGCCGGGATCCCCGTGTGGCGAAGCGCTTCGATCGCGAGGCCCGCGCGGCCAGCCGGCTCGCGCACCCGAGCTCGGTGAAGATCCTCGACTTCGGCGAGGCGGAGGACGGCACCCTCTACATCGCGATGGAGCTGCTCGAGGGCGACGACCTGCAAGCGATCATCGACTCCGATGCGCCCCTCGCCCCCCCTCGGATCGGCGATCTGATGGTGCAGACGCTGCGCGCGCTCGATCAGGCCCACGCCGCGGGCATCATCCACCGCGACCTCAAGCCCGAGAACGTCGTGGTGATCGAGGACGCCGAGGGACGTGAGCGGGTCAAGGTCTGCGACTTCGGTATCGCGAAGATCGTGGAGGGCGACAGCAAGATCACCGCGATCACGAAGGACGGCTATGTCTGCGGCACGCCGGAGTACATGGCGCCGGAGCAGGCGCGGGGCGAGGCCATCGACGCCCGCACCGACGTCTACGCGGCGGGGGTGATGCTCTACCAGATGCTCACAGGGAGCGTGCCGTTCCGTGCATCGTCGGCGCTCGGGGTGATCACCAAGCACGTCAAGGAGGCGCCGCTCGCTCCGCGGGAGGCCCGCCCGGAGTGGTCGATCCCCGCGTCGCTCGAGCGCGTCGCGCTCACCGCCCTCGCGAAGCGGCCCGACGAGCGCTATGCGAGCGCCGCCGCCATGGCCGACGCGATCGAGCGCGCCATGGAGCGCGCCCGGCAGCCCGCCGGCGCGAGCGCTCCACGGAATCCCATGCCGATCACCCGAGCCGATGATCGGGGCTGGTACATCGCCCTCGCCTTCGCGCTCGCGCTCCTCGCGTTCGGCGTGTGGCTGTGGATCGCCGGCTGACCGACGTCAGACCGTCTGCTCGACCCGCAGCAGCTGGTGGCCGAGGAAGACGTAGTCTCCGTGGCTCAGCTCGCGCTCGCCTCGGACGCGCACGTACGAGCCGTTGCGCGAGCCGAGATCGACGAGCGAGTAGCTGCCGTCGGCGCCGAGCTCCACCTTCGCGTGGCGCCCCGACATGAAGACATCGTCGGGGAAGTTCATGTCGCTGTCCTCGCGACCGATCTGGATGCTGTTCTCGCGGGCGCAGTAGACCATTCCGTCCGAGCCTCCCGAGAGCACCTGCGCGACGCGGAAGGGGCTCGGGCGCTTGGGCGAAGAGTAGAAATAAGTCTGATCGGGATCCGGTCCCGACGCGTCCTTCGGCGTCGCCTCGAGCCGGAACACCTGCTCGCCACAGAGGAAGTGATCGCTCGGCTTGAGCGGCGCGGGCTGGCGGATGCGCACGTACACGCCGTTCGCGCTGCCCTCGTCTCGCACGACCAGCTTCTCCCCGCGGTAGAGGAAGTTCGCGTGGCGCGGGCTGACCCACGCATCGTTCGGGAAGGGGATCTGCGCGTCGGTGGTGCCGGCGATGTGCTCGGTGCCCTGGAGCAGGTAGCTCAGGCCGTCGGCACCCTCGGTCCCGCGGATGAGGATCAGCCGCGCCTTGCCGGGCGCCTGCATGCTGCCGAAGAACTCGACCTTCCGCTCGAGGACCTCCTTCGGCACCGTCGCTCCGCACGCCCCGCAGAACTTGTGCTGGGCCGGCACGGGGGTCGAGCACTCCTTGCACACGTAGAAGCGGGTCTGCTCCATGGGATCCTCCTCAGCGGGCCCCTGCGTCGAAGCGGAGGCGAAGACGGGCGGCGCGAAGACACCGGCAGGCGCGGGTGACGCTGCCGCCGGACGGGTGAAGAGCGCGAGATCGTGGCTGCACACCGGGCATCGCTCGGTGCCCATCGGGCTGAACGTGTCGCAGCTGCCACACGCGATCCCGATGTCCTCGTCCATGCGCGTAGCCTACCAAGAGCTGGGCTCTCCGGGCGGGAGAAAGGTGCGTGCCATCGACGTCCTCCGGCCTTCTATCCAGGTCGGCGCCCGAGGTCAATCCGGTCGATCACGTGGCTCGCTCCGCGGCGTGACGGCATCCCGCCCCCCGGCGCGCGACGGCAGGTTGTCGGCCTACCGTTCGGCGGCGGACCGGACGAGCT
>JAEZBP010000792.1 GCA_023427125.1 Pseudomonadota bacterium
GCGCCGGCGCTCGCGGGGGTGCGGGCGCGTCGAGCGCGCGGAGGGGGGCCCGGCTCGGCGCGCGGGGCAGAGAGGGGGTCGTGACGTGCGTGGACCGGGCTCGAGATGTCATGGCGGGCGCCGTGCGCGGTTCAACTGAGGGTGAGAGCCCGCCCGTCCGCGGGCGACGGCCCTCGACGTCAAAGTTCGAGACACCGAGGCTGCCCAGGTCCGATGCGTTACCGGCTTCGCCGGGCTGCGCGCGCTCGCGCAGCACCGGAGCGTCCGGTGCGCTCGGGCTCGGCTTCCGTGCCGGGCCGCGCATCGACGTGCCCGGCGTGCTCGAAGGCTCGGCGCTCGGCGACGCCGACGACGATGGAGATCTGGACCTCCTCGTCGTCGCGCTGAGCACGCGGAGCGAGCCTGTCCTCTTGCGCAACGACGGCGGCGGCGCGCTCGGGGAGCCGGAGCTCCTCTCGAGCATCGGCCCCGCGGCAGCGATCGTCGCCGTCACGGATATCGACGGGGACGGCGCGACGGAGATCGTCCTCGTCGCGGGCGACTGGCTGCGGATCTATCGGCTCAACGACGCCGCGCAGCTCCTCGACACGCCGCTCGATCGCGGCGTGCGGGCCATCGACGCGGACGCCGACGGCGACCTCGATCTCGTCCATCACGACTCCTACTCGGGACGGCACGTGTTCGTGGTCGCGCAGAACCGCTCCCGCTGAGCCCCGGCCCCTCGGGCATCATGTCGCCGGCCGGCCTTCGAAGGCGGCGATGAGCTCCACCGCCCGGCGCGCGGCTCCGTCCGAGGGCGATCCCGCACGTGCCCACACGCCGAGCCTCGCCATCGCAGCGCTCGCCTCGCGCGCGTGGGGCCGGCGCGAGAAGTACAGCGCGGCTGCGAGGACCACCTTGGCGGCGCGCTCGCGCGGCTCGTAGTCCAGCACTGAGAGCCGCCCGACGAGATCGTCTGCGCGGCCGCTCTCCGCGGGGGAAGCCTCGGCCGCGAGCTCGAGCAGCGACACGAAGCCCTTGAGGAGGTGAGTGCCCGCCGTCTGAACGACGACCCGAGTCGATCCGTCCGCGCCCGGCCAGCAGCTCTCGAGGAGCGCGAGAACGCGGTCGGCGCCGAGGTCGCGCACGAAGGAGCTCGCCCGCCTCGTCCACCCGGCGGGCATCTCGGCGCGGTCGTTGACCGGCATGTGCAGGAGCGCGTCGGCCCAGGCGAGGGCCTCCTTCGGAGGTAGCGCCCCAATGGCGGCTCGGATGTGTCGCGACCAACACGGCTTCGCCTTCCCGCTACGGCTCTGATCGTCGCCCGCGAGCACCAGGAGGAACGCCGCCTTGCGCTTCGTCGCGCTTGCAGTCGCGGTGCTCAGACCGGTGAGCTCGGCCATGTAGGACTGAACCGCGGCGGCGAGCTCGTCGGTCAACCCATGCTTGCGCGCGTGCCTGATCGCGAGATCGATCGGCGCAGACACATCGGCCCCGTGTCCACAATCGTGTCGCGCGCTGCGGAGCAGGTCCGCGATGTCCGCATCCCTCCAGGGGAGCTTCGCACCATAGAGCGTGGTCGCGAGCTCGTAGAGACGTGCGCCTCGCGCGTAGTCCCGGCTGCGTCGCAGCTCCGGCATCTGCTCGACCGCGGCGCGGACGATGGCGATCTGGAGCTCGGGCCGCTCCGTGCGCGCGAGAGCGCTGAGCGCCGCCGGACCGTCGAGCGCTCGTGCGAGCCATGCAGCGGCCTCGGCCGTGGAAGGAGGCGCCTCGCGCAGCGGCATGCGTGGACTCTACCAGCGTTGGCGGTGCGCGCGGGCGCGCGCGGTCCGCTTCGGTCGGTCGGCTCCTATCCGTCGCGCTCGATCTTCGTCGCGCTCGATCTCCGTCGCGGAGCGCGAGCCGGCCCGCCGAAGCGCATCATCATCGCGGGCTGAAAGACGAGCGTGGTCGCGAGCGCGAGGGTGAGCGCGACCGCGATGAGCTCGCCGAAGTGCCGGACGGGAACGAAGCCGCTCAGCATCAGCACCGAGAAGCCGAGCACCAGCGTGGCGCACGACATGACCATCGCCCGGCCGGTGCTGCGGGCCACCCGCAAGAGCGCCGCCCGCCGGTTCATGCCGCGCCGCTCCTCCTCCACCAGCCTCGCGAAGCCGTGGATCGTGAGGTCGACCGAGACCCCGATCGCCACCAGAACACGATGGCCGTGCCCGCGTTCAGCGGGACCCCGCGCAGGATCATCCACCCCACGGTGCCGACCTGCGGGATGAGGTTCGGTGGGATGGCCAGCACGCCGAGGCGAGCGCTCCGGAAGAGCACCCCGATGGTCACGAAGATCAGGAGCGCCGAGAGCGCCAGGCTGCCGAAGAGATCGTCGACGACCGCGGTGACGCCGTGCGAGCTGATGAAGGCCTCGCCGAGCAGCGCGACCTCGAGCCCCTCGAAGTGCGCGAGCTCGCGGCGCGCCCGCGCCTCGATGGCGGCGATCAGCGCGATGCTCCGCTGGGCGCCGATGTCGGCGAGCCGCACCTCGAGCCGCGCGTGCCGCCCGTCGCTCGTCATCGAGGTGAGCGTCGGGTTCGGCGCGATGCGATCGAGGAGGGTGATGAGCGCGTCGACCTGCTCGCGCGAGCGGAACGGGGTGCGCGGCTCGCTCGCTCCGACGCCGGCGATCCGGCGCCACGAGGCCCAGAGCAGGTCGGCGGGCGCGCTCGTCCGCAGCACGCCCTCTTGGGCCTCGGCCCAGCGCGCCACGCGATCGAGCGCGGCCAGGACCGCCGGGTCGCGCACGTCGGTACGGCCATCGGAGCGCAGGTGGATCTCGAGCGGGAGGATGCCGTCGAGGTGGCGCTCGACGAGGCGCGTCGAGACGGCGATCGGGTCGTCCTCGTCGAAGGTCTCGAGCAGCGCCGTGTCGACGTCGATCGCGCCGTAGCCATAGCCGCACGGCACCATCACGAGCAGCGTGCCGAGGAGGATGGGCGCGGGCCGCCGCGTGATCGCCGCGGTCGCGCGCACCAGCCACGCCTCGAGCCAGCCGGCGCGGCGCGCTTGTCTCACGACCGGCCGAGGGAAGTAGGAGATCACCGCCGGGATGAAGGTGATGAGGAGCGCGTAGGTGACCATCACGCCGAGCGCCGCCGCGACGCCGAAGCGCTGCAGGTGGTCGGTCTCGGCGACGACGAGCGAGCCGAAGCCGATCGCGGTGGTGAACGAGGTGAGGAAGCACGCGACCATGAGCTTGCGGAGCGTGCGCCCGGCGGCCTCGACGCGATCGCGCGTGCGCCGCGACTCCTCCGTGTAGCGGCCGACGACGTGCACCGCCTCGGAGATGCCCATGATGATGAGCAAGGTCGGCAGCGTGTTCATGAGGATGCTCAGCGGCTCGCCGACCCACGCCATGGTCCCGACCACACACACCACGCTCATCGCGACCATCGCGATCGGCAGGATCACGCCGGCCGCCCAGCGGAACGAGGCGTAGAGCAAGAGCGCGCAGAGCAAGAGCGCGAGCGGCACGAGGAAGGTCTGATCGGCGATCATCGCGTCCTGGATCGCCGCGCGGACGTGCGGGATGCCGGCGGCGTGGATCGACGCGCCGCGAGGGGGCGGGTGCGCGGCGAGCCAGGCGTCGATCGCGTGGACGGCCTCGATCCGCGCGGGCCCCGTCCCGAGCGCCGGATCCAGAAACAACACCACCGCCGCCAGCCGGCGATCGCGGCTCACGAGGCGGCCGAGCACGAGCGGCGTGTCGCCGACGGCCGCCGCGATCGCCTGCGCCTCCGCGGCGGTGACCTCCTGGCCCCGCACGACGCCGCGCAGGTCCTGGCTTCCGTCGCCGACCCGGTCGGCCACGCTGAGCAGGCCCATCGGGAAGCGCTCGGGCTCGCTCGCCATCAGCGCCTCGAGCGCGGCCGTCAGCTGCGGCGCGAGCTCCTCCTCCGGCTCGCTCAGCTCGTCGAGCGTCTCGGTGGCGGCGTCGGGCGGCAGCGCGCCGGGGAGAGGCGTGACCGTGAGGCTCTCGACGCGCACCACGCTCGGCTCGCCGCGGAAGTGCAGGGAGAGCCGGTGCACGTACTGCAGGACCGACTGGGTCGTCACGTCGTCGGCGGCGACGAGGAGCGCGACGACGCTGTCGGTGTCGCCGAAGCGCGCGCGGAACGCCCGCGCCTCGTCCTCGTAGCCGCCGTGGGAGAGGATGAGCTTCTCGGGCGAGGGATCGGGCGTCAGGCGCGGCAGCTGGCTCGCGCAGAAGACCGTCACGCCCACCACCGCCGCGATCACCAGCCGGCGGCGCCGGGTTACGGTCCGGGCGAATCGATCGAGGGTCTCGTCCAGCATGCCGCGCCGACGGACTCGCGGGCCGGCGAAGCGTTACGCGATTACTCCCCGGCGGGCGGAGCGATCCGTCCTCGAGCGTCCACGCCAAGCTGCGGCGACTGGCGTCGAAGCGACGCGCGCGAGCGACAGGAGACCCGACGCCCACCACCACCCACCTTCGTCATCGCTCCCATCCCGTAGGCGTGCGCCCGCGACCGCAGCGCCGCGATCGCGCGTCGCCCCCTCGCGTGGGGCTAGGCTCGACGTCGCGATGCGTGCGACGGCGTGGTCGGCTCCGGTGGTGCTCGCGAGCACAGCGTGGCGAGAGCGCCTCCGCACCTCGACGTGGAGATGGGGCTCGGCGTTCGCGCTGCCGATCCTCGCGGCGCTCGCGGGTGCGGGGTTCGGCGCGGCGATGACGGGCGCGGAGGCGCTCGACCCCGCGCGGGCGGTGTTCGGGCCCGCCGTGGTCACCGACGGCGAGACCGCGCGCGGCGGGCTCTTCGCCCTGCTCGGCCTCGAGCTCACGCTGCTCGGGTTCGTCCTCTCGGCGTCGACCGGGGCGCTCTACGGGCTCGCCGCCAACCACTCGCAGCGGCTCGTCCCCTTCCTCGAGCCGAGCCGTCCGCTGTTCCGCGCCGCGGTGGGCTTCGCGATCACGACGGGCTACGTGCTCGCCGCGGTGCAGCGGCTCGGGCCGGCCGAGGTCGTAGCGCCGCGGCCCGTCGTGACGGTCGGCATCGCGATCGCGCTCGCGACCGTCGTGACGGTGATGGTGGACGCGGCGCTCTCGCTGCGGAAGCAGGCCATCTCGCAGATGCTGCGCGTGGTGACGACGGCGACGCGGCGTGCCGTCGCGAAGGGGCGCGCGCGCACGCGAGCCTGGCGTGCGCCCCCGGACTCGGAAGCCATCGATGGGCCTCCGATCTGCGCGCACCGCTCGGGGTTCGTGCGGGACGTCGACGCGGCGCGCCTCGTGCGTGATGCGGCTCGCTTCGACGCGCGCGTACGCATCGATCGCGCGATCGGCGAGTACGTCATGGAGGGCGAGCCGCTCGGACGCGTGAGCGCGGCCGACGCGGCGCGCGCGGCCCAGCGCATCGCCCGCGCATTGATCCTCGGAGAGAGCCGCAGCACCGAGCATGACGTGGGCGCGGGGCTGCGAGTGCTGGTGGACATCGCGGAGCGCGCGCTCTCGCCAGCGGTGAACGATCCCTACACGGGCTGCGAGGCGCTCTTCCGCGTGCGATGGATCCTCGCCGAGCTCGCGTCCGTGCCCGACGGCGACTGGGTGCTCGTGGACGACGCGGGCGAGGCGCGCGTATCGATCGCGCGGCCCTCGTTCGAGGAGCTGGTGTGGCTCGCGGTCGACGGGCCGTGCCGCTACGGCGCGGCCGATCCCGACGTGCTCGACGCCGTGCTCGACGTCGCGTCGGCCATCGGCCGCGAGCCCTCGCGGCGTGAGTGCGCGCGTCGGGTGGTGGCGCGCGTGCTGGCGGACGCGGGCTCGCGCGGGATGGGCCCAGAGCGCGTGGCGCTGCTCGAGGCGAAGGCCAGCCGCGTCCTGCACCAGCTCGGTGAGCGCTCGGCGGTGAGCCCGAGGCTGTGGAGCCTCGCCGCGGATCGACGGCGCTGACCGATCTCAGACAGACAGAGAGCGTGAATCCCCACGCGGGAGCGCCGAGCGGAGCGGTACGCGCTCGCGGGACATCGGGGACGGGAAGCGGCGACCGGTCGGGGCGCGGAGCTCGGCCCGCGCGCGCGAAGGCGCGCGCCAGCAAGCTCAATGGGAGGCGATCCCGCCGGCCGTGAGCTGATCGAGGACGCGGTCGAGGTTGAACGACGCGGGCTTCTGCCGCGGTGGGAACTGCTTCAGCGACTCGACGATGCTCGACACGTAGGCCTGCGCCGGGACGAGGAGGAAGGCGTGGTCGAGCACCCAGTCCCAGTAGGTGTTCGAATTCTCGGCGGCGCGCTCGAACGGATCGCGGCGCAGGTGGAAGATCTTCGGAATGCGCAGCGGTACGAACGGCTCGGCCCAGAGCGCCAGCGTCTTGGCGCGCTGCTCCATGAACACGAGCTTCCAGTCGTCGTACCGGAGCGCGACGAGCTCGCCGTCGTCGCTCACGTAGAAGAACTCGCGCCGCGGGCTCTCGTCGACCTCGCCGCTCAGGTACGGGAGCATGTCGTAGCCGTCGAGGTGCACGGTGTAGGACCTGCCGTTGGACTTCATGCCGCCGCGGAGCTTGCTCGCCGCGTCGGGGATGCCCGCCGCCGATAGCAGCGTCGTCATCCAGTCCTGATGCGACACGATGCCGTTCTTCACCTCGCCGGCGGGGAGCCTCTTCGGCCAGCGGACGAACGCGGGCACACGGAACGCGCCCTCCCAGTTGCTGTTCTTCTCGCTGCGGAACGGCGTGATCCCGGCGTCCGGCCACGAGTTGTAGTGCGGCCCGTTGTCGGTCGAATAGATCACGATCGTGTCCTCGGCGATGCCGAGCTCGTCGAGCTTGTCCAGCATCACGCCGACGAGCTCGTCGTGCCTCATCATCGTGTCGTTGTAGGGGCCCTGCCCGCTCCGGCCCACGTCCTCCGGGCGACAGTGGGTGCGGAAGTGCATGTGCGTGGTGTTCCACCAGACGAAGAACGGATTGCCCTCGTCGTGCTGGCGGTCGATGAAGTCCAGCGCGTGCTCGGTGATCTCCTCGTCGATGGTCTCCATCCGCTTCCTGTTCAGCGGGCCGGTGTCTCGGATCTTCCCGCCGGCCACGCTGTGGAGGACGCCGCGCGGACCGAAGCGCTTCCGGAATTTGGGGTCCTTCGGATAGTCCGGGTGCTCGGGCTCTTCCTCGGCGTTGAGATGATAGAGGTTGCCGAAGAACTCGTCGAAGCCGTGATTGGTGGGGAGGTGATCGTCGCGATCACCAAGGTGGTTCTTGCCGAAGTGCCCGGTCGCGTATCCGAGGGGGTGCAGCAGGTCCGCGATGGTGGGGTCCTTCGTGCTCAGGCCGAGCGTGGCGCCGGGCATGCCGACCTTGGTGAGACCGGTGCGCAGGGGGTTCTGGCCGGTGATGAATGCGGCGCGGCCGGCCGTGCAGCTCTGCTGGCCGTAGTAGTCGGTGAAGCTCACGCCCTCTTCGGCGAGTCGATCGATGTTCGGGGTTCGATAGCCCATCATCCCGCGGTTGTTCGCGCTGATGTTCCAGAACCCGATGTCGTCGCCCCACAGGACGAGGATGTTCGGACGCTCGCCCTTGGGCGCGCCGTTGCCCTTACGCCGGCCGTGGCCCTTCCGTTGGCCGTTGCCCTTCCGTTGGCCGTTGCCCTTCGCGTGCCCGTTACCCTTCGCCCGCTGCTTCGCCATGGGTCCCTCTGTGGTCTCGTGGCCTGATTGCAGGCCCGAACAGAGGCGCAGAGCGGCAGGATGTAACGGCCCTGCATCGTTACCGCAAAGTGGCGATCTTCTCGCGGCACAGGGCGCGGACGTCATCACAGTGCCCGGCTTCGAAGGCGCGGCTCAGGGGTTTGCTGCGCCATGCCGCGACGAAGAACGCGCTGGAGGATCCAGACCTGCGATGTGCGCCACTACTCGCCGGCCGGGCGGAGCGCTCCGCCCTCGAGCATCCACGCGAAGCTGCGGCGGCCGTCCTCGAAGCGGAGCGGGACGATCTCGACCCGCTCGTCGGCGCGTCCCTCGCTCCACACGATGACGAGCTCCGCGTCGATCGCGCCTCGGCCCTCGGTCTCGCGGCGGACCTCGACGCGGTAGGTGCCGCTCGCGAGCTCGTCGACGTCGAAGGCCTCGAGGCCGTGCTCGGGATGGACGTCGAGGGGGCGGGTGAGCGGGCGCTCGGGATGCGCGGCATAGAGCGTGAGGCCCGCGTCGGGGTGCGCGAAGGTGAGGGTGACGCGCAGGGGGCTCGCGCTTCGGAGGACGCCGCTCCGCCGGCGGAGGCGATCGAGCTGTGCGAGCCGTACCGGGGCGCCCGCCGCCTCGTGGCGGAGGCGCGCGTAGCGCACCGAGGACCAGAGCTGCGCGATGCGCGCAAGCCCGGTGCTCGCGCCCGGCTCGGCGGTCTCTCTCACGCGCTGCACGAGGCGCAGCGCCTCGT
>JAEZBP010000840.1 GCA_023427125.1 Pseudomonadota bacterium
ACGCCGGCGCGCGCCGCGCGTGGGAGCAGGCGCTCGAGGTCGAGCCGGACAACGCGCAGGCGCGCCGGCGCCTCGGCCAATGAAGCGAGCCTCGGCGTGCCCTTGCGGCGGCGGCGCTCCCTACCGCGCGTGCTGTCGCCGCTTCCACGAGGGCGCCGAGCCCGCCGCTCCGAGCGCGCTCGTCCGCTCGCGCTTCAGCGCCTTCGCGCTCGGTCACGGCGCCTACCTCTGGCGCACCCTCCACCCCGATCATCCCCTCCGCGCCCGACCCGAGGACGAGGTGATCCGCGAGCTCTCCCGCGCGAAGAACGAGCTGCGCTACCTCGGCCTCACGATCCACGACGCTCATGCGGACGCCACGCACGGGGAGGTCCTCTTCGCCGCGCGCGTCTTCGCGAAGGGCCGCGATCGATCGTTCGTCGAGCTCTCCCGCTTTACGCGCACGGCCGATGGCTGGCGCTACCTCGACGGCACCCTCTGGCCGGCGAGCGAGCTCGAGGGCGCCGAGCTCACCCTCGCCGCTCGCCGCTGACCCTCTCAGCGGCCGAGCTGCTTCGTGCACCAGGCCTGCGCGCGGGTGAGCTCGCCCGTCACCTCGTAGGCGTAGCTCGGCGAGGCCGCCCAGTGCAGCCCGCGCACGACGCCGCGGGCCACGCGTGACGCGAGCACGAACGCGACGCCTCGGTTCTGCGCGGCGTGCTTGGCCTGGAAGCGCTTGATCCACGCGATCTGCAGATCGCGCTGCGCGCCGGTCATGCCCGGCGTCAGCACGTCGAAGATCAGGCAGAAGGGCGCGGCGTGCTCGGCGATCGCGCGATCGAGCGCCGCGTGGTGCGCGACGAGCCCCTCGTCGGTCAGCGTCCCCTCCATGCGGACGACGAAGATCGGCCTCGTCGCGTCGTCGATCGTGATCATCGCCGATGTCGTGAAGCGGATCGCCGCGCCGAGCCAGCCGGATCGCGACGAGGCCATCGCGCTCGAGCGCCTTACGATCCTTTACACGAAGGGGGCGGCTCGTGACGCGCGGCTCTGCTACCCCGGCAGGCATGCATGGGTGGTGGGGAGTCGCCGTGCTCGCGCTCGCGCTCTCGGCGCCTGTTGGAGCGCGCGCGCAGGTCCTCGAGCGCGCGTCCTCGTCGGTGCGCGGATCGGGGGGTGGGCAGAGCGCCGCGGCGCCCTCGGGCGGAGGCGGATCGAGCGGCGGCTCCTCGGGGTCGGGCAGCTCGCTCGACTCGGACGGCGACTCCGACGCGGACGCGGGTGCGGCCGTGCCCTGCCCGCCCGATCAGTCCTCCATCCGCTGCCTTCGCGAGCGATGGACCGAGGCGGGCCTCGGCGACGTCGGAGGGCTCCTCTTCTTCTGGGGGACGGTCCTCGGCGAGTATCCCTACGCGGAAGGCAGCGGTGGATACGCGGTGCCCGCCCTGGGCCGGTGGGGCCGCGAGCGCGGCGAGCGCACCGCGTTTCGCCTCGAGGCCGAGACCGGCTATGTCATCGCCGGCGCGTGGCGAGTCGCGGCGGCGGCGCGGGTTCAATTCCCGTTCTTCGTGGACCTCGCGGCTCGGTATGCGCTCTTCCTCGAGCCGGGCGAGGTGGAGGTCTCGACGTTCGTGATCGGGCGGGTGGACCTCGAGCTGCGCCTGCTCGACACCAACGGGATGCAGCTGCGCCTCGGCGGCGGCCTGCGCCACGCTCACGATCCGCTCGGGAGCGTCTTCGGCGGAGGCATGGGGCTGGCGATGGACATCTTCCCTTTCCAGCCGGTGATCCTCTCGCTGAGCGCGGACTTCGGCGTGGTGGGCCAGGCCGTCCTCGCCAGCGCGCGGGCGAGCCTCGGGCTGATCGTCGACGGCACGGAGATCTACCTCGGCTACCACTACGAGGTCCTCCTCGGGGCGGTGGACGCGGATCTCGGCGCGGTGCTGCTCGGCGTGCGCGCGTGGCTCTGACTGAATCGACACGCTGATTTCTTGCCCCTCGCGCCGCGCGCTCCGTAGCGTGCGGCATGCCCTCTCGCTCGGTCCTCTCGTGTGCCGTCGTCAGCCTCGCCCTCGCGGGCTGCCTCTTCCAGAACCTCTCGCCCACGCAGGGGCTCTCGGATCAGGTGTACGCGCTCAACGACGAGTCGCGCTGGGATCGGCTCGATCTCGCGGTGCAGCGCGTCGCGCCGCGCTACCGCGCGACCTTCATGGGCAGCCGCCACGCGTGGGGCGACGACATCGCCATCGCCGACACCGAGGTCAGCGCGCTCGTCGTCGCCGACGACCTCGCCAGCGCGACCTCGAGCGTGGAGATCAGCTGGGTCGATCAGCGCTCGATGACGCTGCGCTCGACGGTGCTGCGCCAGCGCTGGATCCGAACCGACAACGGCTACCTGCTCGAGGAGGAGACCGTGACGAGCGGCGACGAGTCGCTGCTGAGCGAGCCCGATGAAGGCGCGAGCGACGACGAGAGCGTCGAGGCGCGCTCGTCGATCTCGCCGTCGCGCGGTTAGCCGTCGCGGGGTTAGCTGAGCAGGGTCGTTCCCTGCCCGTTCGCCCTGAGCGAAGTCGGAGGGCCGTGGCCTCGGCGCCCTTCGGCTCGCGGCGCGATCCTGGC
This sequence comes from Pseudomonadota bacterium, assembly GCA_023427125.1. GTDB lineage: Bacteria > Myxococcota_A > Polyangia > Polyangiales > Sandaracinaceae > JAEZBP01. Next base: position 2,599 of record JAEZBP010000840.1, read on the forward strand.
TGGCGCCTACTCGCGGCTCGGCGGGCCGCCGTAGAG
>JAEZBP010000903.1 GCA_023427125.1 Pseudomonadota bacterium
GTGGAGGCGCTGCGGCTGACGGGGCGCGAGGCCGAGGTGGGCAAGGCGCCGCTCGCCGAGCTCGCCCGGCGGCTCGCGTTCCTCGACGAGGTCGGCGTCGGCTACCTCGGGCTCGATCGGCCCGCCGATACGCTCAGCGGTGGCGAGACCCAGCGGGTGCGCCTCGCGGCGCAGCTCGGCAGCGGGCTCACCGGCCTCTTGTACGTGCTCGACGAGCCGACGATCGGCCTCCATCCGCGCGACACCGGGCGTGTCTTGTCCGCGCTGCGCGGCCTCGTCGATCGCGGCATCACGGTGCTGGTGGTCCAGCACGACGACGAGACGATCCGCGCGGCCGACCACGTGATCGACGTGGGGCCGGGTGGCGGCGTGCGCGGCGGGACGATCCTCGCCGAGGGCCCGCCGCACGAGCTCCTGGCGAACCCGCGCTCGGTCACCGGGCCGGCGCTCGCGCGCGGGCCGATCGTGCCGAGCTCGCGGCGCAAGGTGGGGAAGGGCACGCCGGCGCTCGTGGTCGAGGGCGCGGCGATGCACAACCTCCGCGGTGTGAGCGCGCGCTTCCCGATCGGGCGCCTCACGTCGGTCACGGGCGTCAGCGGCTCGGGCAAGAGCACGCTGGTGCGCTCGGTGCTCCTGCCGGCGGTGCGGCGCGCGCTCGGGCTCGTGGCCGGCGAGCCGGGTCCGCTGCGCGGGCTGCGGGGTGTCGAGCACCTCTCGCGCGCGGTCGAGGTGGATCAGAGCCCGATCGGGCGCACCCCGCGCTCGGTGCCGGCGACCTACGTCGATGTGTGGGACGAGCTGCGCAAGCTCCTCGCGGGGACCCCGGAGGCGCGGGCCCGCGGCTACTCGGCCTCGCGCTTCTCGTTCAACACGGCCGACGGCCGCTGCCCGGAGTGCGGCGGCAACGGCGCGCTCAAGGTCGAGATGGCCTTCCTCCCGGACGTGCACCTCGAGTGCGAGGGCTGCCGGGGCCGGCGCTTCACCGACGAGACGCTCGAGGTGAAGCTCCACGGGCTGAGCGCCGGGGAGATCCTCGCGCTCGATCTGGAGGAGGCCGCGGCGACGTTCGCGGCGATCCCGAAGGTGCACAAGCCGTTGACGCTCCTCAACGAGCTCGGCCTCGGCTACCTGAAGCTCGGCCAGCCCTCCAACACGCTGAGCGGCGGCGAGGCGCAGCGCCTCAAGCTCGTCGCCGAGCTCGGGACCAGCGCGGCGGGCCCGACGCTCTACGTGCTCGACGAGCCGACGACGGGCCTCCACCGTGACGATGTGCAGCGCCTGCTCGGGGTGCTCGAGCGCTTCGTCGAGCGCGGCGACACCGTGGTCGTCATCGAGCACCACCCCGACGTCATCGTCGCCGCCGACTGGATCGTCGACCTCGGCCCCGAGGGCGGCGAGGAGGGCGGCACGATCGTCGTTCAAGGAGCGCCCGAGAAGGTCGCCGCTTGCGCGAAGAGCCACACCGGCGCCGTGCTCCGGTCCCTGCTCGGTAAAGGCTGACGCTCAGAGCGTCATCTCGACGAGGTCCGGCGAGGCCATCAGGGCCGCGGCGGTCTTCTCCTGCACCTCGCGGGCGCTGACGCCGGGCGCGACCTCGCGGAGGATCATCCCCTCCGGCGTGATGTCGATCAGCGCGAGCTCGGTGATGATCCGGTGCACGACCTTCTTGCCGGTGAGCGGGAGCTGGCACTCCTTCAGGATCTTCGGCTCTCCGTCCTTGTTGGTGTGCTCCATGATCACGACAACCCGCTTGGCCCCGACGACGAGATCCATCGCGCCGCCCATCCCCTTGATCATCTTGCCGGGGATCATCCAGTTCGCGAGGTCGCCCTCCTCGGAGACCTCCATCGCGCCGAGGATCGCGAGATCGATGTGGCCGCCGCGGATCATCGCGAACGAGGTGGCGCTGTCGAAGAAGCTCGCGCCCTTCGTCATCGTCACGGTCTGCTTGCCCGCGTTGATCAGATCCGCGTCCTCCTCTCCCTCGTAGGGGAAGGGCCCGACGCCGAGCAGGCCGTTCTCGCTCTGCAGCATCACCTCCATCCCCTCCGGGATGTAGTTCGCCACCATCGTCGGCATGCCGATGCCGAGGTTCACATAGAAGCCGTCGCGCAGCTCCTGCGCCGCGCGCTTGGCGATCTGCTCTCGGGTCAGCGCCATGACTCAGGCCTCCTTCGGGCGGGTGGTGCGCCGCTCGATGCGCTTCTCTTGCTTGCCCACCACCACGCGCTGCACGAAGACGCCGGGGGTGTGGATGTTCTCGGGGTCGAGCTCACCGACCTCGACCAGCTCCTCGACCTCGGCGATCGTCACCTTGCCGGCCATCGCGCAGAGCGGGTTGAAGTTCCGCGCAGTCATCCGATAGATGAGGTTGCCGTGGCGGTCGGCCTTCCAGGCCTTCACGATCGCGAAGTCCCCGGTGATGCCGCGCTCGAGCACGTACTGCTTACCGTCGATCTCGCGGGTCTCTTTGCCCTCGGCGACCTTGGTGCCGTAGCCGGTCGGCGTGTAGAAGCCGGCGATCCCCGCGCCGCCTGCGCGCAGGCGCTCGGCCAGCGTGCCCTGCGGGCAGAGCTCCACCTCGAGCTCGCCCGACAAGAACTGGCGCTCGAAGCCCTTGTTCTCGCCGACGTAGCTCGAGACCATCTTCTTGATCTGCTTGTTCGCCAACAGAAGGCCGAGCCCGAAGTCGTCGATGCCGCAGTTGTTCGAGACGACGGTCAGATCTTTCACGCCCTTGTCGCGCAGCGCCGCGATGCAGAGCTCCGGGATGCCGCAGAGGCCGAAGCCGCCCGCGAGCAGCGTCACTCCGCTCTCGACGTCGCGCACCGCCTCGGCGGCGCTCGCTACCACCTTGTCCATGGCCCCCGTCCTACCAGACGAGGCGCAGGACGTCACCTGGTTGGCTGGAGGGGCTGTGACCAGCCCCTCCCCCCGTGCGGGAGACCCGCAC
>JAEZBP010000985.1 GCA_023427125.1 Pseudomonadota bacterium
GCTCCGAGCGGCCGTCCGCGGCGCCCTCCGCCCGCTCGCCTCGCAAGGCGCCCGGCTCGCCTCGGCAGGCTGAACGGAGAGACTGTGGCGAGATCGGATCGAGCCCCGCAATCGAGCCGGGTCCTCCTGCCTCCTCTTCGGCGTGAGAAGGAGAGCTCGAACCAATGGCGAGAGCTCTCTAGCGAATGCGCTTGAGCCGAGTGTTCACGTCGCGCGACAGACTCAGCTCCTGGTCGCGCGGCAGCGTCGTCGTCGCGGCGAAGAGCGCGAACGCCGACAGCTCGTGCAGCGCTTGCGAGAGCCCCTCCATCGGATTGTCCACCGTGATCCGGCCGAGGGCGTCGATCACGATCTCCACCGGGATGCTCCCGTCCTCCTCCACCTTCTCGCCGAAGATCGGCGCGTACCCGCTCCCGTGGATCCACGCCTCGAGCGTCGAGCGCGTCTGGTCGATCCCCCCGTACGTCGCCACCGCCATGAAGATGTCGCGCAGGACCTCGTTGAACGCCCGTACGATCCGCTTCACCGCCTCCGCGTCCACCGCGCTGCGCGGCCGCAGCACCACCCCGTTCTGCTGCAAGAGCCCGTAGAGCGCCTTGATGGTCATGAAGAGACCGAGCCCGCTCTCGCGCGAGATGTCCTCGATCGTCCGCTGCCCGTCGGCGTACGTCAGGATGAGCTGCGCGTTCTCGTCGAGAGAGAGCCGCGTCGCGCGCTCTTGCACCACCGGGCAGAGATCGTCGCTCGGGATGCGCTCGCGGAAGAGCGCCATCTCGTCGATGCGCTGAACGCCCTCCATCAAGAGGGCCTGAATCGGCAGATGCACCGTGTGCGCCGGCGGCTCAGCGGTGTCGTCCGGCACCGAGAAGACGTAATGGCCGCCGCGCGTGAGCAGCGACGCGAAGAGGATCTGCTCGACCTGCTTCTGCAGGTGATGGAAGAGCTGCTCCTGCGTGAGGATGCCGCGCTCCAGCAAGAGGTGCCCGAGGCGCTTCTCGGGGCCGACCTCCCGCAGGATCCGGTCGAGCTCCGCGCGCGAGAGGACGCCGTGCCGGTAGAGCACCTGGCCCAGCCGATCGTCGGGCGCGTCGCTGTGCGCGTACTTCAGCGCCGACTGATCGATCGCGAGCACGCGGTGCGACTCGCCGTCGAAGACGTGCAGCTCGCCGCGCCAGCCGGCCGTCGCGATGATGTTCACGACCTCGAGCACCGCCGTGCGCGAGAGGAGCTCGCCCGCCATCGCGATGCGCGTGCCGCGGCCCGCTCGGCCGATGTCGGTGTCGAACTCCTCGCGCAGGATCACGAGCCCCGGCGCGTCCACGACCACGTGGTAGCGGCCCGCGCGATCACGCAGCCGGCGCTCGGCGCCCTTGCTGGCGGTGCGAAGGCTGCCGTCAGGCTCGATCACGACGAGATCGATCGCTTCGGACACGCGCGCAGGGTAACTCGACCGCGCTCGCTTGGGTACGTGCTTCCCCGCGCTCGGTGATCTAAAAGCGCTCCACGGGGTGCCGCATGCGTGAGCCGATCGTCCTCTCGTGGAGCAGCGGAAAGGACAGCGCCTACGCGCTCACGGTGCTGCGCGCCGACCCTCGCTTCGAGGTCGTCGGGCTCCTGTCCACGATGAACGCCGCGGCCGAGCGCGTCGCGATGCACGCCGTGCGTCGCGAGCTCCTCCACGCGCAGGCGCGCGCGACCGGGCTTCCGCTGCACGAGGTGTCGATCCCCTCGCCGTGCACCAACGCCGAGTACGAGGCCGCGATGGGCGCGGCTGTCGCGCGCGAGCGGGCCCGCGGGGTCAGCGCGTTCGCCTTCGGCGATCTCTTCCTCGAGGACGTGCGGCGCTACCGCGAGGAGCGGCTCGAGGCCGCCGGTATGGCCGCCGTCTTTCCGCTCTGGGGCCGCGACACCCGCGGGCTCGCGCGCGAGATGGTGGCGGCGGGCCTTCGCGCGATCGTCACCTGCGTCGATCCGAAGGCGCTCGATCGCTCGTTCGCCGGCCGCCTGTGGGACGGCGCGCTCCTCGACGCGCTGCCTCCGAACGTCGACCCCTGCGGCGAGCGCGGCGAGCTCCACACCTTCGTCTTCGACGGCCCCATGCTCGATCGCCGCATCCCGGTGCGGGTCGGCGAGATCGTGGAGCGCGACGGCTTCGTCTTCGCCGACGTCCTGCCGGGCGCGGCCGCGTAGAGGATGGTTCGCGCGAGCAAGCTCGAGTCACACCGCTCGGAGGCTCGGCCCGCGCGCGAAGGCGCGCGCTCAGCACGCTAACCCCTGAGAGAGGTGGTGATGACGATCTCGAGCGCGGCGATCATCTGCTCGAGCTCCATGTTCGGCGCGTCCGGGAAGCGCGCCGTCTGCTCGGGGAGGAAGGGCACGTGCACGAAGCCGCCGCGCACACCGCGCCGTCGCGCGAGCGAGTGCATGAGGCCGTAGAAGACGTGGTTGCAGACGAAGGTGCCCGCGGTCTGCGAGACGTCGGCCATCACGCCGCTGTCGGCGAGCGCGCGGACGATCGCCTTGAGCGGCAGCGTCGACCAGTACGCGACCGGGCCGCGGCGGACGATCGCGCGATCGACCGGCGCCGCGCCCTCGTTGTCGGGGATGGGCGCGTCGTCGACGTTGATCGCGACGCGCTCGAGCGCGATGTGGGGCCGGCCGCCGGCCTGGCCGATGCAGATCACGAGCTCGGGCCGGACGCGCGACATCTGCTTCGCGAGCGCGGTGCGCGCGTCGCCGAAGACGCAGGGCAGCACCACGCCCGTCACGCGCCGCCCGAGGACGGTGCGCCCGTCGAGCGCCTGCGCGATCTGCGCCGAGGGGTTGACGGGCTCGCCACCGAAGGGCTCGAAACCCGTCACGAGCACCGCCCTCTCCCTCGCTGGCCGCTTCGCCGTCATGCGCGGAGGAGCATAGCCTCGGCTCATGCGCGCGCCGATCGCTCGTGAGCGCGCCAGGCTCCGCTTCAGCCGTCGGACGCTGCGCTCGCGTCCTCACGATCGTGGCTCGTGGGGTACGCTCGGCGGCGATGGTGGCTGCTCGACCCGAGGCGATGACGATCGCGCTGCTCGTGCTCGTGCTCGGCGGGTGCGACTTCATCCGCAGCACGCAGCGGAGCTTCATCTTCCCGCGCGAGGGCATCGAGCAGCGCGAGCACGCGGCCGAGGCCATCGGGGGCTTCGAGCGGCTCTACATCGACGTGGAGGGCGGGCGCGTCGAGGCCTGGTACCTGCCGCCGATCGGCCCGCGCGAGAGGCCCGCGCCGGCGGTGATCGTCGCGCACGGCAACGCGAGCGTCATCGACCACTGGCCCGCACGTGTCGAGGCTTACCGGCGCATGGGCCTCGCGGTGCTCCTGCCCGAGTACCGCGGCTACGGCCGCTCGGCGGGCACCCCGAGCGAGGCGGCGATCGTGGGCGACTGCGAGCGCTTCTACGATCTCCTCGTCGAGCGCGACGACATCGACGGCGCGCGCGTCGCGATGCACGGCGTCTCGCTCGGCGGCGGCGTGGTGGCCGCGCTCTCCTCGCGACGGAGCGCGCGCGCGCTGGTGCTCGAGTCGACCTTCACCAACGTGCCCGACCTCGCGAGCCAGTGGCTCGCGCCGGCGACCTTCATCGAGGATCGCTTCGACACCCGCGCCGTGCTCTCTCGCGCGTCGACCCCGGTGCTGATCCTGCACGGCACCGAGGACACGGTCGTCCCCTTCAAGCACGCGCGCGAGCTCCACCGTGTCGCGTGGGACAGCCGCCTCGTCCCCTTCCGCGCCGGCCATCGGATCCCGCAGACCGAGCGCGGCTACTGGTCCCGCATCCGCGCGTTCCTCCGCGAAGCCGGCGTCCTGTCGGCCGAATAGCGCACCGGTCGACATGGGTTGGTCTGATTCCGAGCCAGTCTCTGCCTGAGCTGGTGCGCGCCGCTCCTCACTGGATGTCGGTGCCGTGCTCCTCGCAGGTGGTCTCGCCTCGGCCGAAGGGCCCGGCCTCGTCGCTCGGCGGCTCGATCGGTCGATCGGAGACGCGGCACACCTGCTCCCAGACCTGCTCGGGCGCGCCGCACACGACGGCGCCCTCGCGCAGCCCGCACTGCTGCACCTGCGTCCACTGGCGGCGCGTCGAGCCGAGGTTGCCCATCCCGGGCGCGAAGCTCGCGGAGCCGCCGCGCTGCACGACGCGCAGCACGCCCTCCTCGAGGCGCGTGGTCGCCGGATCGAGCTCGGCGCTCGCGGGCGTGTGGTGGCTGAGGCCGCCGCCGACGGGCTGGCCGTCGGGGATCCCCTGCACGAACCAGCCGCGCGCGGTCTTCAGCCCGACTGAGGCGTCCCCGTCGAACGCCGTGCCCTCGAAGTAGGTGGCCATCGCCTCGAAGGGCCCCGCGTCGCTCAGCGCGAAGACGCGCACGGTGCAGCGCTCGTGGCGCTGGCTCCCCTCGTCGTCCGGCGCGCCCTCCGGCGCCCCGCACACCTCGTCGAACGAAGCGAAGGGGCCCTCGAGGGGCTGCGCACCGGCGATGTCGCGGGCTGCCGGCGCGGAGCGCGAGTCGGTCGTGTCGGCGGTCTCTGCGCGCGGAGGGCTGGAGCCGCAGGCGGCGATCGAGGAGGCGAGCGAGAGGACGAGCAAGATCCGCGTGATCGACATACACACTCCTGTGCGGCGCGAGAGGCGGGGTAGGACGCGCGAGCCCGAAGATCGGCCTGACGCGCTCAATCGGGCGTGAAGAGGATCTTCCCGCGGTTGCGGCCGCCCTCGAGCTGGGCGTGCGCCTCGGCGGCCTTCTCGAACGGATAGATGGAGTCGACGTGGGGCTTGATCGTGCCCTCTTCGTACATCTTGACCAGCCTGGCGAGGCCCTCCTCGATGAGCTTCTGGTGCGGCCACATGCTGCCGAGGTCCACGCCCGAGATCCCGCGGTTCTCGCCCATCATCTTCAGGGGGTTGAAGCGCGGGATGCGCAGCACTTCGAGGATCACCCGGATCCAGCTCACCTTGCCGGGGCGCTGCGCGTTGGCCAGGCCGAAGCAGACGAGGATCCCGCCGGGCCGCAGGATCGAGTAGCCCTTCTTCCAGTCGGCGCCGCCGAGCGCGTCGCACACCAGATCGACTCCGTCTTCGCTCGTCAGCTCGCGGACGGCCTCGACGTAGTCGGTGCTGCGGTAGTCGATCGGATGGTCGCAGCCCTGCGCGCGCACGTAGTCGTGCTTGGCCGCCGAGGCGGTCCCGAAGGTGGTCACGCCGCCGATCGCCCGGCACATCTGGAGGACTGCGGTGCCGACGCCGCCGGCCGCGGCGTGGACGAGGACCTTGTCGCCCGGGCGGACGCGGCGGATCACATGGATCATCTGGTAAGCGGTCAGGTAGTTGACGGGGAGCGCCGCGGCGTCCTCGAAGCTCATGGTGTCGGGGATGACGGCGAGCTGATGGGGCGGGACACAGACGGTGTCCGCGTGCGCGCCGAAGTGGCTGAGGAAGAGCACTCGCGTCCCGGGCGCGGGGCCCGGGGTGCCCTCGCCGAGCGCGTCGATGACGCCGGCGCCCTCGTAGCCGACGATGCACGGGGGCTTGGGCGCGGCAGGGTAGATGCCCTGGCGCGCGCTCGTCTCCGCGAAGTTGAGGCCCGCGGCCTTCACGCGGACGCGGAGCTCGCCAGGCTTGGGCTCGGGGTCCGCGGTCTCTCGCACCTCGAGGACGTCGGGGCTCCCGTGCTTGCGGATCCAGATGGCGCGCATGGGCCCCGGGTATTCGATCCACCGCCCGGGTGCAACTCTCGCTGGAAGAGGAGGGGAGAGCGTGGGGCACTCCGACGCCGGCGGCGGCGCGCGCATTCGGAAGCGCACGAAGATCGCGCGCGCAGAGAACTCGGGCCGCGAGAGGGCGTCGGTATCCTCATGACGCGCGCGATCCTCCTCGCCCTCCTCCTGCTCGGTGGGCCTCGCTCCGCGAGCGCCGATGCGATCAACGCCGTCGTGGGTGACGTGAGCTGGATCGCCGCGCACGGCCGCACGCCCACCGCGGCCGACGAGCTGCGCGAGGTCGAGCGGGTCTCGACGCATCTCGCGTGGGTGGAGGCGGAGCTCCGCCGCGCCGAGGTCTCGCACCTCTCGCCCGAGGCGAAGTCGCGGCGTGCCGCGCTCCTCGACGCGCTCGCGGAGTACCGCGGGCGCGCGCGCTTTCCCCGCAACGAGCGCTACCCAGGGCGCCGGCCGCGCTTCGCCGATGACGAGGGCAACGTGTGCGCGGTCGGGCACTTGATCGAGGTGAGCGCCGGGCGCGCGCTGACCGAGGCGATCGACGCGCGCTTCGAGTACGACCACCTGCTCGACATGCGCGACGATCGGCTCGCTGCGTGGATCGCCAGCTCGGGCCTCACCGCGCTCGAGCTCGCGATGATCCAGCCCGGCTACGGCGGCATGCGGCCGCTCCCGGAGCGCTCGGCGCCTCCGCCCGAGCCGCCCGACTGGACGGAGGCCGAGCTCACCGCGCTCCTCGCGCGCGCGGCCACCGCGATCGAGCCGTGCGCCGCGCCCAGCACCCGCACGATCCGCGTGAC
>JAEZBP010001040.1 GCA_023427125.1 Pseudomonadota bacterium
CGCGTGCCCGCGTCGCGGCTCGATCCGCCGTCTTGGGCTGGCAAGCCGCCGTCGATCGGCGGGCACGGAAGATCGCCTCCGTCGCAGTCCTGATCGACGCCATCACCGCAGATCTCGAACGCGCCCGGGTGCCGTGACGCGTCTCCGTCGTCGCAGTCGGCGCCCGCGGCGTGGCCGTCTCCGTCCGCGTCGGGCGGCGGTGCACACACGTCGTCGGTGCCGACCGGCATGCTGGTACAGCCGAAGGGGCAGCCCTCGATCATGTCGACGCCGTCGATGCAGCGGCGGCGCTCGGTGCCCGCGGCGTCGCACGTCCAGATCGGGTACGTGCCCGCCGGGCAGCTCGGCGCTCCGTCGCACGCCGGCGAGGGCATGCCGCGATGCGGCCCCTGCTCGGTCCAGCGCGAGGGGGAGGTCGGCGAGCACGCGCCGGCGAAAGGGTCGAAGGCGCTCGCCGAGGTCCCGCCGCTCGGCCGCACCTCGAAGTGGAGGTGCGCGCCCGTCGTGCAGCCGCTCGATCCGATCTGCCCGACCGGATCGCCGCAGCGCACCGTCGCCCCCGGCGCGACGCGGACGCTCCCTGTGCGCATGTGCGCATAGACCACCTTGTAGGCGCCGTGGTTGATCACGACGTGGTTGCCGTAGCCGAAGCCGAAGCCGGTCCCGCAGCGGCTGTCCACCGTGGCGTCGCACGTGCCGCAGCGATCGTAGTGGCCGTCCTGCGTGCTCTCGACGACGCCATCGGCCGCCGCCACCACGTCGTGCCCCGCGTCGATGGCCCCATTGCCCCCCGCGAGGCTGAAGTCGCTCCCTCGGTGGCCATCGTAGGAGCTGGTCCCACAGCTCCAATCCTGCCGGCCGGGGTCCGCCCCGTTCTGGTCGAAGTAGTACCAGTTCGCGATGCACCCGTCGCACGCGACGGGTCGCCGGAAGGTCTGCGCGTGTGCGGGGTGCGCGGCGAGCAAGAGCACGAGGCCGAGCGCCGCGCGCATCAAGGCACGACCGCCCGGTGCTGCGCTCCGTCCGCGTCGATCCACGCCACGCGGTCACCGTCGAGCGTGAGGCTCTCACTGAGAGCCGGTAGGGGCACGTAGCGCGAGCCCCAGTCGGTGCCGGTGCGGAGGTCGCAGTTGGTGAGGCAGCGCGCGCCCGATCCGTCGAGCGGCGCGTGCCACACGCCGGCGACGCCGCCGTTCACCGCGCCGACGAAGAGCACCCGGCCCTCCACCCCGCGGAGCGCGCCGATCGAGGCGAGCGCCGAGGCGATCGTCCGCTCCTCGCGCCCATCGTGCACGCGGAGCTCGCCGGCCGTGCTGGCGTAGACGAGCAGCTCGCCCGCGACCGCGAGCTCGCCGGCGGCCGAGGCGGCGAGCATCCGCAGCGCTCCCTGGGAGCCGACCTCGTAGAGGCGCCCCTCGGGATCGACCAGCGCGGCGCCGCCTCGCCAGGCCGGGACGAACGCGATGGCCTCGCGATCGATCGCGCGCGTCGAGCCATCCGGCATCTGGAGCGCAACCCGACGGCGTGGAACGAAGTCCGATCCCGGCGGTCCCTGGGAGGCCGCGCCGATCGCGACCAAGACCGGCCCCTCGCGCACCTCGACGCGCGTGGCGTCGGGAGCCACGCAGCCACCGAGCACGACCGCCATGACGAGCCACCGCCCCATCGTCGGTCGAGCATACTCGGCCGCTCTCGCTCGCGCGACGGGCACGCCCTCGATACTCTCTCCGCGCATGCGCCGCACCGCTGCGTGGCTCTCCGTCGTCTGCGCGCTCGCGCTGAGCTCCGTCGCGCACGCCGATCCGCGCGAGCTCGTCGGCGCGCCGGCGCCCGAGATCCGCGCGCGGCCGCTCGAAGGCGAGGTCGACTTCGATCTCTCCGAGTACCGAGGGCGAGTGGTGGTGCTCGCGTTCTTCGCGACCTGGTGTGGCGCCTGCCGGCGGATCGCGCCGGAGCTCGAGACCATCCGGCGCGCCCATCAGGCGAGCGGGCTCGAGGTCGTCGGGCTCTCGCACGAGCCGCGCGAGCTCTTGCGCCGGCACGCCGCGCTCGCGCCACGCGGCTATCCGCTCGTGCAGTGCACGGGCCGGACGGCGCGCCGCTACCACGCCACCGGCCTGCCGACGATCGTGCTCGTCGGCCGCGATGGCGTGGTGCGCGCGGCGTATCAAGGCGCCACGCCCGATGTGGTGCGGAGCCTGCGCCGCGCCGTCGATCAGGCCGTGGCCGCGCGCTGACCTCGCGCTCGAGCCACCGGCCGGGATCGAGGCGAGCCGTCAGTAGCCGCCGTAGGTGGACTGGCTCGCGCTTCCGGCGAACGCCAGCACGAAGAACACCGCGTAGATACACATGATCACGGCGAAGAAGGCGATGTTCCCGATGGCGACCCAGAAGGCCGCCTTCGAGAGCGACTCGCCGGCAGGTGAGGACTCACCGCGCGCGATCTTCCCGAGCTCGACCTTCGCCATGATCGCGGCGGGGATCGAGAGGAAGATCGACCCACAGACGAAGCTCACGCACGCCATCACGAGCGCCGCGATCGCGAGGCCGCTCGCGCTCTGCGGAGGCCCGCCCATCGGCGGGCCGAAGCCCCCTCCCGGCGGCTGACCGAAGCCACCGCCCGGCGAGCTGCCCGGAGGCGGGCCGAAGCCCCCCGGTGAGCTCCCCGGAGGAAGACCGAAAGCGCCGCCACCCGGCGGCTGACCGAAGGCCATCTCGACTCTCCTCTTCTCGATGAAATCGGGTAGTGGCTCAGTACGCGTTCGCGCCCGCGCTCGCGAAGACCGCGACGATCATGATCGCGTAGATGCACATGATGACGAGCCAGAGGGCAGAGATGCCGACGTTGGCCCAAAAGCCGATCTGCGCGAGGAGCTTCCCAGCCTCCGGAGACTCACCCCGCTCGATCTTCCCGAGCTCCATCTTCCCGATGATCAGGCCGGGGATCGACGTGAGAGGACCGCACATCATGAAGCTCACGATGGCGAGCACGAGCGAGGCGATCGCCATCCCGCTCGCGCCCTGCGGCGGGCCGCCCATCGGCGGACCGTAGCCGCCACCGGGCGGAGGACCGAAGCCACCGCCGCCCGGCGGAGGACCGAAGCCGCCGCCACCCGGCGGCTGACCGAAGCCACCGCCCGGCGAGTTCCCCGGCGGCGGACCGAACCCACCGCCACCCGGCGGCTGACCAAACGCTGTCATCGGACTCTCCTCATTTCTCTCGTGGGATACGGTCGACGCGCCTCGAGGGTTCCCGAGCGCTCGAAAGATTGTTCTCAGCTCCCGAGCGTCGCGTGGGTCACGTGCGCCATCTCCGTGAAGCCGATCACGTAGGGGGACGGCGGGGTCTCCTGAGCCCACGTGCCGACCCAGATCGTGTAGGTGCCGGGCGCGAACGCGCCCTCCATCGTCGGGTTCGTGATGACGCCGGGATCGGTGTCGTCGTCGCAGCGGAAGGTGCCGTCGGGCTGACGGACGACGAGAACCACGTCCGACGCGGAGCTGACCAAGATCCGCAGGTTGGGAAAGCTGCTCGTCAGGTTCACCACGTGCGCCGGCTGCGAGGGCACGTAGCCGGTGCAGGTCGGATCGGGGCTCAGCGGGCTCATCACCGGGCTCAGCGCGCTCACGGGCATCATCGCGCTCGCCATGCCCCGCGCGATCGCGGGATCCGGGACGAACCCCGCAGCCAGCGTGAGGGGCTGGCCCGGCTGCATCTGGCCGGGCTGGAGCTGCATCTGCCCCGGCTGCATCCCCGGCGGCATCTGCCCCGGCTGCATCCCGGGCGGCATCTGCCCGGGCTGCATGCCGGGCGGCATCTGCCCGGGCTGCATCCCCGGCGGCATCGGCGGCGGCGGCGGCGGCGGGATCGGGCTCGGCTGACCGGGCACGCGCAGCGCCGGATCGAACGTCGGGGGCGCGCCGCCCATCGCGAGCGGGCCGGGCATCGGCTGCCCGGGCGTCGGCTGGGTCACTTCCATGCCCGGCACGGCGTAGGGCGGATTCTCCGGGAGATCGCTCCCCTCGCCGCAGCCGAAGAGGACGAGGGCCAGCGCGAAGATCGGGGTCCGTCGAGTCATGCCGCCGCGCATCATACAGCAGGCCGTGCCGCGCGTGATCACCCCGTGCGCCGCCGCTCGCGATCGATCTGGCGCAAGCGCAGGGAGGAGCGCTGAGCGGTTTTCGCTTGCGGCGTCACCGCCCTTAGGTATCGTATTCCTAGAATCTTCCCAAATCACTGAATCCACCGGAGCAGGCATGGCCGGACGCGAAGTGCTGATCGTCGAGGATGATCCCCGGTTCTCGCTCCTCATCGAGGGGATGCTGCGGTCCGCTGGGTTCACCGTGCGCTGCGCGAGCGGGGGGATCGCGGCGCTGGCGTTCGCGGCCGAGCACGGCCCGGAGGTCGCGGTGGTCGATCTCGGCCTGCCCGACTGCGAGGGCACCGAGCTGGTCCGGCAGCTCGCGAGGTCGGACACGAGGGTCCTGGTCCTGACCGGCCCGCGCACGGCCGCCGAGGTGATCGGCGCGATCCGCGCGGGCGCCGCCGGCTTCCTCTTCAAAGAAGATCTGGGGGGACGGTTGGTCCCCGCGATCGACGACATCCTCGAGGGCGGGGCACCGCTCTCGGCCGCGGCGACGAAGGCGCTGATGGCCGAGGTGCGCGGTGAGTCGGGGACCCGACGCACCAGCCCACAGCAGGACGCGTCCGAGAGGCTCACCGCGCGCGAGCGCGAGGTGCTGGCGGCGCTCGCGCGCGGCCTGACCTACGACCAGGTCGGCATGGTCCTCGACGTGTCGGGCAACACCGTGCGCACCCACATCCGCAAGCTCTATCAGAAGCTCGGCGCAGCCTCGCGGACCGAGGCGGTGCTCGCCGCGATGGAGCGCGGAGTGCTGCGGCCGAGCTCGGGCATCGGCCCTGACAGCGGGCGTCCGCCCGCGTTCTGAGAGAGAGGCTGTCGCAGAATCGCCGCGCGCCCCCTCGGCTGAGCACCGGGGCCGGCTGGCGTCGAGTGACGGAAGGGTCGCGCACGCGAACGCGCGCCCACTCAATGCGACGGCGCGGGGACACGAGCGTCGATCTGCGTGCCGTCGGGGCCCGAGCTCACGACGAGCGTCCCTCCGAGCTCCTCGGCGCGCGCGCGCATGTTGCGC
>JAEZBP010001042.1 GCA_023427125.1 Pseudomonadota bacterium
GATACGGCAAGCGCTCCACCGTCGTCACGAGCCAGTTGCCCATCCGAACCTGGCACGAGTGGATCGGCGCCCCGACGCTGGCTGACGCGATTTTGGACCGCCTCGTCCACAACGCGTACAAGGTCCATCTCAAGGGACCATCTCGACGAAAGACTGACACCAAGGACACGGACTGATCATCGCGACTCCCACCGTCACCTCGCTCCGATCACGTGAGCGATCCGGTGATCACGAGGGGAGGATCAGGCGATCACACTTCGTGGAATGCGCACTCGATGCTCGTCGTCATGCCCGCGGAGTCGCACGGCCCCGATCACGCGCTCAACCCAGGCCTGAACGGCCACGGGGCCGCGGGCGGCTCGAGCGGTGACACGCGCGACGAAGAGACGAGAATGCGCGCTACTCGTGGGAGTAAAGGAAGCGGGAGCCGGGCTCGGCCTCGCCCTCGAGGATCGTATAGATGTCGCGTGTGTCGTCGGCCGCGCCCACGGTCCCGAAGGTCCGATACGCGAGCGAGACGGCGAGCGCCGAGAAGGGCTCTTCGCTCGGCACGACGTTGTTGAGGAAGAAGCCGGCGACCGAGGGGGTCTCCGTCACGGCGCCCAGCGGCATCTCGAGGCGGCAGTGCGCCACGTCGAGCGGCTTCGCGTTCCGGATGTCGCTCGGCCCCGAGCCGCCGAAGACGGTGCTGTCGGCCACGCCGCCCGCGAGGAACTCGCTGCCCTCGACGGAGACCGAAGACGTGAGGCCGAGCATGGAGCCGTGGTTGGCCTCGAAGGAGCATCCGGCCACGGTGAGGCCGCCCCGGATGAGCGGGTCCGCGTCGTTCCGCGCGAAGACCGACTGCGCGACGATCATGCCGGTGTTTCCGCCGTTCAGGATCATCGCCGGGCCGCCGTCGACGAAGAAGCTCTCGACGACGCCGTTGAGGTTGTTCGCGCGTGTGGGGAGGAAGACCATCGCGCGGCCGCATTGCTCGAAGCGCGCGCGGTAGAAGACGGTCTTGTCCATGTAGGCCATCGTCGACCACTCACTGATCGGGTAGCAGCTCGAGTCCGGGCGGGGCTGCCCCTCCTGCCGCACGCCGTCGCCGCAGCGGACGAACGAGAGGTGGTCCATGAAGTTGTTGTCCCAGCCATAGGCGCCGTCGACGAGGATCCCCGCGTCGCTCATGTCGCGGAACACGACGTGGGAGAGCAGCACCAGGTTGACCTGGATGCCGGGGTAGGCGGCGTGGATCCCCACCGCTCCGCCCTGGAGCGTCAGCTCCGTCACGGTGAAGCCTCCGGTGGTGGCGCCACAGCCGTCGGGGTCACCCCACTCGGGGCGGATCAGGTCCATCTCCGGGTCGAGCGCGACGAGCGCCGTGCGGCCTTCGCCGGCTCCGATGATCCGGTCGTTTCGGCGCACGATGAGCGGGCCGCCGAGGTAGTAGGTGCGCGGCTCGAGCTCCAGCACTCCCTCGGAGTCGAGGGTCGCTTGGAGCGCGGCGCGCTCGTCGGTCGCGCCCGCGAGGCCGTCGCGCCAGTTCGGCCCCGTGGCGTCGGGGATCGGCGCTGGGGTCGGCCTCGACCACGGTCGACCCGAGGGCATCCGCAAGACGTGTTGCAGGTGATCGGCGGTGCTCGCGTCGGGTGGTGAGGTCAGCTCGGCGCCGTCGAGGGTCACCGCGACGTCGTTCGCCACCAGCTCCTGGATCCGGAGCCGCGTGCCGCCGGTGGCGCGGTCGTCCACCTCGGTGAAGCGGTTGCCCCAGCTGACGAAGTCCTGGACCGACTCGCCCAGGCGAATCTGCGGAGCCTCCGTGCCCGTCCGGCCCCGGTGCACGAAGACACGCTCAGCGTCGAGGTCGTAGGCTGGGGCCGGAGCGCTGCTCCGACGCGAGATGCCGATCACCTCACCGATCTGCACAGAGCCGGTGTCCCGCACCCGGAAGACGTAGGGCTCGGGATCTCGGTCGTTCCAGTTGTAGGCCTCAACGTTGATGCCGAGGAACGAAACGTCGGACTGCCCCTCGATGTAGAAGGCGGAGCCCTGAGGCGTCTGCGAGTCCGTCAGGAGGAAGGAGTTTCCGCCCGAGCGGCGCTCAGAATCGCCGATGAGGGAGATCGGCTGTGTGGCGGCATGTGAATTGAGCTTGATGAAGCGGTTGTCGCGAAACTCCCCCCCGTCGCTCGTGTCGATGTCGAGGCTCGTGCGCGCGAGGTGTACGAAGTGGTTGGCGGCCACCGTCGCGCCCCGGACGACGATTCGGCTGTCGCGAAGGGTGCGGAAGCAGTTCTCGGTGATCGCGGCGCCGGGCTCGAACTCCACGGCGAGGTTCGAGACACCTCGGACTCGGGCATCGGTGGTCCCGGCGGCGACGAGCAGGTCGGGGAAGCGCGAGTAGCCGCGCGCGACGATCGACTGACCCGCTCCGATGCGCACTTGCGCGGGGCCCGCCGTCCGGTAGTCGCCCTCCTCGAGGCGCAGGTGGTCGTGAGCGTCGAGCAGCGTCTGGAGAGAGGCCGCTTCGTCCGGGCTCACGCGCCGGGCGTCGTCGCGGAAGACGCCGTCCCACTCCGCGCAGGGATCGGCGGCCGGCGGAGGTCCACCGTCCGGCGACGACCCGGAATCGACGAGCGCTCCGTCGGGGCGGGGTCCCGCGTCGAGCGAGCTGTCGAGCGGCGTGCCGGCGTCGACGCTCGGTCCCGCGTCGACGGGCTCTACGGGCGAGCCGTCGCAGCCTGCGGCGGCGCACAGCAGCATCAGCCACGATGCGACCGGAGATCGCTGAGTGCGGCCCGCGAGGGCGCGCGCCGTCCAGGGATCGATGGGCTCACGAGCTAGCGCGTAGCGGTGTCGCATGGGTGCGTCTCCTGACCGGGGAGTCGGCCAACGGGAACGCTACCGGATGGCGCCCGGCGCGGGTAGCGTCGGAACCGGTCACCGTATTGCTGACGCGGTTGAGCCAGGTCGAGCGCGGCGCGCCCGCGGGTCGCCTACGGTCGGCTGCTCGAGCGACTCGTCCTCTGTCAGTCCGCGCGGGCGTGTGGCGGCCGCTCGAGCCATGAGCGCAGCACGCCGATGAGCTCGTCGCGCTCGACCGGCTTGAGAACGAAGTCGTTGCAGCCGGCGGCGAGGGCCTTCTCGCGGTCTCCGGGCATCGCCTTCGCCGTCAGCGCGATCACCGGGAGGTGCTCGAGGCGCGGGTTGGCGCGCAGGCGCCGCGTGGCCTCGTACCCGTCCTGCTCCGGCATCATCAGATCCATGAGGACCAGCGCCACGTCGGGCTCGCGCTCGAGGATCTCGAACGCCTCGTCCGCGCTCGACGCGGGGAGGACCTGGACGCCATAGCGCTCGAGCAGGCTGGTCACGGCGAAGAGGTTGCGCACGTCGTCATCGACCGCCAGCACGCGCTTGCCCTCGAGCACCGACGCGGCGCCCTCGCCGCTGACCGCCGCTCGCGTGGGCCCGGGCGGCGGCGGGGCGACCACCCTGACCGCGCGCTCGGGCTCGCTGGAGGCGCCGATCACCCTCGGTCGCTCCTCGGTCGCGCGGACCGGGAGGTAGAGCGTGAAGGTGCTCCCCTCGCCCGGCGCGCTCGTGAGGTGGATCTCGCCGCCGAGGAGCCGCGCGAGCTCCCGGCTGATGGTGAGCCCGAGGCCCGTCCCGCCGTAGACCCGCGCGGTGGACGCGTCGACCTGCTGGAAAGCTTCGAAGATGAGCTGCTGCTTCTCGGGTGGGATCCCGATGCCGGTGTCGGTGATGCTGAACGCGAGGACCTCGGACGCGGCGCGCAGCGCCCTGCCGTGGATGTCGTGGAGATCCTTCGCGAGGGCGATGCGCATCTTCACCGAGCCGCTCTCCGTGAACTTGAAGCCGTTCGAGAGCAGGTTCGTCAGGATCTGTTGGAGCCGCTGCGGGTCCGTCGCGATCGCCGCCGGCGCGTCGGGCGCGACCGTCACCTCGAGCTCGAGGCCCTTCTGTCGGGCCACCGGGCGGAAGGTGCGCTCGGCGTGGTCTACGACGTCCTCGAGCGGGACGCGCTCTCGATGGACCTCCACCCGGCCGGACTCGATCTTCGAGAGGTCGAGGATCTGATTGATCAGCGTGAGCAGGTCGCGCCCGGACGACTGGATCGTGCGGGCGTACTCCACCTGGCTCTCGGTCAGGTTCTGCTCGGCGTTCTCCGTCAGCAGGTTCGAGAGAATGCTGATGCTGTTCAGCGGCGTGCGGAGCTCGTGCGACATGTTCGCCAGGAACTCCGACTTGTACTTCGACACCAGCGCGAGCTGCTCCGCCTTCTCCTCCAGGTTGGCGCTCGCCTCGGCGATCTCGCGGTTGCGCACCTCGAGCAGAGACGCCTTCTCCTCGAGCTGCATCGAGCGCTTGCCGAGCTCGGCGTTCGAGCTCTTCAGCTCCTCGAGCAGCTCCTCGGTACGGCGGCTCGCACTGATCATGTTCATCACGACGCCGATGCTCATCGCCACCTGCTCGAGAAAGGTGAGGTGGATGGCGTTGAATGCCTCGAATGAACCGAGCTCGATGACGCCGCGCACCCTGCCTTCGAAGAGGATCGGCAGCACCACGACGCACCGCGGGGGCGCCTCGCCGAGGCTCGAGCGAATGGTGACGTAGTCCTCCGGCACGTTGCTCACCACGATCGGCTTGCGCTCGAGCGCCGCCTGCCCGACCAGCCCCTCGCCGAGCGTGAAGCGATTCGAGACGGCCTTGCGATGGGTGTAGCCGTAGCTCGAGAGCAGGCCCAAGGGGCGCGTCGGCTCGGCATCACCCTCGGTCACGAAGAAGGTCCCGAGCTGCGCGGACACCACCGGCGTCAGCTCCGACATGATGAGCTGGCCGAGCGACTCGAGGCTGCGCTGCCCCTGCATCATCCCGGTGAACTTGGCGAGGTTGGTCTTGAGCCAGTCCTGCTCCTTGTTCGTCCGCGTCGTGTCCCTCAGGTTCGCGATCATCTGGTTGATCGTGTCCTTGAGAGCGAGGAGCTCGCCCAGCGCCTCGACGTCGATCGTCCTCGTGAGGTCGCCCTTCGTTACCGCGGTCGCGACCTCGCTGATCGCGCGCACCTGGATGGTGAGGTTCCCGGCGAGCTGGTTGACGTTGTCGACGAGATCGCGCCACGTCCCGGCCGCGCCTGGCACGCGGGCCTGCCCG
This sequence comes from Pseudomonadota bacterium, assembly GCA_023427125.1. Classification (GTDB taxonomy): domain Bacteria; phylum Myxococcota_A; class Polyangia; order Polyangiales; family Sandaracinaceae; genus JAEZBP01. The sequence goes on from JAEZBP010001042.1 coordinate 5,158, forward strand.
CCGAGCTTGCCCTCGATCCCCACCTCGCGGGCGACGCTGGTGACCTGCTCGGCGAAGGTCCTCAGGGTGTCGGTCATCGCGTTGATCGTGTCGGCGAGCGCGGCGATCTCGCCCTTGGCAGCGACGACCAGGCGCTTGCCGAGGTCTCCGGTGGCGACGGCGGTCACGACCAGCACGATCCCTCGGACCTGGCTGGTCAGGTTCGACGCCATCAGGTTCACGTTGTCGGTGAGGTCCTTCCACGTGCCCGCGACGCCCGGCACGTGAGCCTGCCCGCCGAGCTGCCCCTCGGTGCCGACGTCCCGCGCGACGCGGGTGACCTCGGCGGCGAAGGTCCGAAGCCGCTCGACCATCGCGTTGATCGTGTCCTTCAGCTCGAAGATCTCGCCCCGCGCGTCCACCGTGATCTTCTTCGACAGATCGCCGTTCGCGACGGCGGTGGTGACGAGCGCGATGTTGCGGACCTGCGAGGTGAGGTTGCCTGCGAGCAGGTTCACGTTGTCGGTCAGGTCGCGCCACGTGCCTGCCGCGCCGGGCACTCGGGCCTGTCCGCCGAGCTTGCCCTCGATGCCGACCTCGCGCGCCACGGTGGTGACCTGATCGGCGAAGGTGCGCAGCGTGTCGGTCATCCCGTTGATCGTGTCGGCGAGCGCGGCGATCTCGCCCTTCGCCTCGAGCACCAGGCGCTGGGCGAGGTCGCCGTTGGCCACCGCCGTCACGACCTTCACGATGCCGCGGACCTGGCTCGTCAGGTTCGACGCCATCAGGTTCACGTTCTCGGTGAGGTCCTGCCAGGTCCCCGCGACGCCCTGCACCTCGGCCTGCCCGCCGAGCTTGCCCTCGGTGCCGACCTCGCGCGCCACGCGCGTCACCTCCCGCGCGAAGTCGCGGAGCTGATCCACCATCGAGTTGATCGTGTTCTTCAGCTCGAGGACCTCACCGCGCGCCTCGACCGTGATCTTCTGCGAGAGATCGCCGTTGGCGATCGCCGTGGTCACGAGCGCGATGTTGCGGACCTGCGTCGTGAGGTTCCCCGCGAGGAGGTTCACGTTGTCGGTGAGGTCGCGCCAGGTGCCCGCGGCGCCCGGGACCTTCGCCTGGCCGCCGAGCTGGCCCTCGATGCCGACCTCGCGCGCCACGGTGGTCACCTGTTCGGCGAACGTGAGGAGCGTGTCGGTCATGTTGTTGATGGTGTCGGCGAGGGCCGCGAACTCGCCCTTCGCCTCGAGGACGAGGTGCTGCGTGAGATCGCCGTTGGCGACCGCGGTGACGACGCGCACGATGCCGCGGACCTGGCTGGTCAGGTTCCCCGCCATCCCGTTGACGTTGTCCGTCAGATCCTTCCAGGTTCCTGCCACCCCGGGCACGACCGCTTGCCCGCCGAGCCGCCCCTCGGTGCCGACCTCGCGCGCGACTCGGGTGACCTCGGCCGCGAAGGTGCGGAGCTGATCCACCATCGCGTTGATGGTGTCCTTCAACTGAAGAATCTCACCCCGCGCATCGACGGTGATCTTCTTGGAGAGATCGCCGTTGGCGACCGCGGTGGTGACGAGCGCGATGTTGCGGACCTGGTTCGTCAGGTTGCCCGCGAACATGTTCACCGCGTCGGTCAGATCCTTCCACGTCCCGGCGATCCCCGGGATGGCGGCCTGCGCGCCGAGCTCGCCCTCGGTGCCGACCTCGCGCGCGACCCGGGTGACCTCGGCGGCGAACGCGCGGAGCTGATCGACCATGGTGTTCACGGTGTTCTTCAGCTCGAGGATCTCCCCCTTGGCTTCGACGGTGATCTTCTGGGAGAGGTCTCCCTTCGCGACCGCGGTGGTCACGAGGGCGATGTTGCGGACCTGGTTCGTCAGGTTGCCCGCGAGCAGGTTCACGTTGTCGGTGAGATCGCCCCACGTGCCGGCCACGCCCGGCACCCGCGCCTGCCCGCCGAGCTTGCCCTCGAGCCCGACCTCGCGCGCGACCGTGATGACCTGCTCGGCGAAGAGGCGCAGCGTGCTGACCATGCTGTTGATGGTGTCGGCGAGCTCCGCGATCTCTCCCTTCGCCTCCATCACGAACTTCTGCGAGAGGTCGCCCTCGGCGACCGCGGTGACCACCTTGGCGATGCCCCGCACCTGGCTCGTCAGGTTGCTGGCCATCACGTTGACGTTGTCGGTCAGGTCCTTCCAGGTGCCCGACACGCCCTTCACGTCGGCCTGTCCACCGAGCTCGCCCTCGGTGCCGACCTCGCGCGCGACGCGCGTCACCTCCGCCGCGAACTCGCGGAGCTGATCGACCATCGAGTTGATGGTGTTCTTCAGCTCGAGCACCTCGCCCCGCGCCTCGACCGTGATCTTCTGTGAGAGGTCGCCGTTGGCGACCGCGGTGGTCACGAGCGCGACGTTCCGCACTTGGTTCGTGAGGTTGCCGGCGAGCATGTTCACGCTGCCGGTGATGTCGAGCCACGCGCCCGAGGTGCCCCTCACGTCGGCCTGCGCGCCGAGCTTTCCCTCCGCGCCCACCTCGCGCGCCACGCGCGTCACCTCGGAGGCCACCTCTCGGACCTGCGCGACGAATTGGTTGACCGTCACGCCGATGCGGTGGAACTCGCCCCGGAGCGCGCGCCCATCGACGCGGAGATCCATCTGCTCGCCGAGGTCGCCCGCGGCCACCGCGCTCACCACGCGCGCGACCTCGCTGGTCGGCCACACCAGCGACTCGACGAGGGAGTTCACGGACTCGAGGGTGCTCGCCCACCCTCCGTTCGCGTCGCGGAGCGAGGCTCGCTCGCTCACGTGCCCCTCGTACGCCACGGCGCGCTGGAGCCGCGCGAGCTCCCGCGCGAGCGACGCGTTGCGCTCGACCACGTCGTTGAACGCGAGCGCGACGTCGTCGAGCGAGTCCCTGCGACGGCCGGCGTCGAGGCGCACCGAGAAGTCGCCGTCCGCCATCGCCTCGAGCGCGTCGAGGAGCTCGGCGATGCGATCGTCGCGCCGCCGCGCGGGCGATCTCGCGCTCTTCTTTCGTGAGGCGCGCCGCGGCGGCGCACGCTCCGCTCGCTCGTGCGTCCGTCGTCCGTTCCCGCTGGTCTCCACTGGCCGGCCTCCGCTTGGGGCTACATCTCGTCTCTGACGAGAATGAGCGCAGGCGGGCTCCCCACAAGCAGGGCGAGGACGGCGCGTAATGCCGAGACACAAAGCCTCACACCCGGAGGTCGTCGCGCTTCTGTCGAACCACATCACCTCCGTGGAGGAGCTCGAGATCTTGCTCCTCCTGAGGCGCAGCGCCGATCGCGATTGGGATGCCGCGGCGGTCGCGGAGGAGCTCCGAACCAGCGAGTCATCGGCAGCCAAGCGCCTCGGTGATCTCGCGATGGGCGGGTTGATCGAGGAGGCGGGGGACGGTGCGAGGAGCTTCCGGTACGCGCCCGCGAGCCCGTGGAAGCGCCGCGCGGTCGATCGGCTGGCCGAGCTCTACGCGGAGGCCCCCTTCCGGGTCATCGACATGATCTTCGCGAAGCCGATCGCAAACCTCCGCGTGTACGCCGACGCGTTCCGCTACCGAAAGGACGATTCCGATGGCTGAGGCCGTGTATCTCTTGTGCGCGCTGGCGAGCGTCGCCTGCGCGGCGCTGCTCTTCCGTAGCTATCTCCTCAGCCGATCGCGGCTGAGCCTGTGGACGACGGTCGCGTTCCTTGGGCTCGCCATCAACAACGTGCTCCTGTTCACCGATCTCGTCATCGTGCCGCACGGGATCGATCTCTCGATTCCACGCACTCTCGCGGCGCTCTTGGGGGCGGGAGCGCTCCTCTACGCGATGATCAAGGAGGCCACATGAGAGGCGAGCTGCTGCATCCATTCATCTCTGGCGGATTCGTGGTCGCCTGCACCGCCGTGGCCTACTTCTACCTACGCTACTTCCGGCGCACGCACGATCGGCTCTTCGCGATCCTCGCGGTCGCCTTCGTGATGCTCGCCGTCGAGCGCGGCGTACTCGCCTTCTTCCATCCGTCGTACGAGGGCCGCCACGTCGTCTTCCTCGTTCGCCTCGCTGCCTTCCTCGCGATCATCATCGGCGTCGCCGACAAGAACTGGCCGCGGGCATGGCGCTTGCGCCGCGAGGCACATGAGGCCCCATGACGCTCCCAACGCCGTCGCTCCTCGTCGTCGATGATCGCGCGGAGAACCGCACGGCGCTGCGCGCCCTGCTCGAGGCGGGAGGAGACTACGAGGTGGTGCTCGCGTCATCGGGGGAGGAGGCGCTCGCGGCGCTCCTGCGCCACGACGTGGCCGTCATTCTGATGGACGTGGCGATGCCCGGGCTGGACGGCTTCGAGACGGCGCGGATCATCCGCGGGCGCGAGAAGACCCGCAAGATCCCGATCATCTTCGTGACGGCGATGATGTCCGACGCGGCGCATCGCTTCGAGGGGTACGAGGCGGGGGCGGTCGACTACCTGACCAAGCCGATCGACGCCCACGCGCTCCGGGCGAAGGTCGCCGTGTTCACCGCGCTCTGGCGCCAGGCGCGGGAGCTCGAGGAGGCGCTCGAGGCGCTGCGGCAGTCGGAGCATCGCGAGCGCGCGTACATGGAGGCGCTCTACGACGTGACGTTCGAGCAGGCGCCGATCGGGATCGGGCATGCATCGCTGAGTCGGACCTGGCTCCGTGTGAACCCGCACCTCGCGCGCACCTTCGGGCGACCGTGTGAGGAGATGATCGGGGCGGCGATCGACGACTTCGTCCATCCCGACGACCGGGGCAGGCTCGACCGCGATCTCGGCGGCGTAGCGGGCGGGGAGGAGCTGACGCACAAGGCCGAGTACCGCTTCGTCGGCGCGGCCGGGAGGGAGATCTGGATCGCGCTCAGCATCTCGGTCATCCGTGATCTCGGCGGGCACGCGATCCACCTCACGCTGGTCGAGGACGTCACGCGGGAGAAGGAGCTCGCGAACGCGCTCGAGGCGAGCGAGCGGCGCTTCGCGCGGCTGCGGGACGTGGGCCTTCTCGGGATCTTCGAGGAAGGCGAGGGAGGAGTGATCGTCGACGCCAACGACGCATTCCTCCGCGTCGTCGGCTACACGCGCGACGACCTCGCGGGCGGCCTGCTCACCGCCCGAGGCATCCACGCGGACCCCAAGAGGCTCGCTCGCGCGCGCGAGGAGCTTCGCGCGCACGGCGTCTGCCCCACCTACGAGGCGGACCTCGTGCGCAAGGACGGCGGGCGCGCGACAGTGCTCGCCGGCGCCGTCGCGGCCCCGGAGGTGACGGGCTTCGTGCTCGACGTCACCAGCCTCCGCGACGCCGAGCGGGAGCGAAGCCGCGCCTTCGACGAGCTCCGCGTGAGCCTGCAGGCGCGCGACGACTTCCTCCGCATCGCGGGGCACGAGCTGCGCAACCCGCTGACGCCGCTCTTGGTCCAGATCGGCACGCTGCGGAAGATGGCGGCGGACGCCACCGAGCCGATCCCGCCGTCGACGCTGCGCCGGCCGCTCGAGCTCGCGGAGCGCTCGACCCTGCGCATCGGGCGCCTGATCGACGAGCTCCTCGACGTCTCGCGGGTGACGGTCGGGCGGCTCTCGCTCGAGCTCGAGGACGCCGATCTCGCGCAGCTCGTGCACGACGCGGTCGAGCGCAAGCGCCCCGAGCTCGAGCGCGCGGGCTGCGAGCTCACGCTCGAGGTTCGAGGGAAGGCCTCGGGTGTCATGGATCGCACCCGCATCGAGCAGGTCCTCGAGAACCTGCTGACGAATGCGCTCAAGTACGGTGCGGGCAAGCCGGTCGAGCTCGAGGTCGAGGGCGGTGAAGAGCTCCGCGTCTCGGTGATCGATCACGGCATCGGGATCCCCCCCGCGGATCAAGCACGCATCTTCGAGCGCTTCGAGCGCCTCGTCTCGATCCGGCACTACGGCGGCTTCGGGCTCGGCCTCTGGATCTCGCGCCAGATCGTCGAGGCGCATGGCGGCCGCATCGAGGTCTCGAGCGAGCCCGGACGCGGCTCGCGCTTCACGCTCTGCCTCCCGCGCGTCGCGACGCCCACCGGGCCCGCGGTGCGCGCGATGCGCGCGGAGGCGGCCGAGGAAGAGCACGCGAGCCCCGGGTGACGCGATGATCATTGGGTCGCTCCGCTGCGTGACGGCATCCCGACACCTGCGAACGGCGGCAGGTGCCGGCCTACCGTCACTC
>JAEZBP010001058.1 GCA_023427125.1 Pseudomonadota bacterium
GTCGAGGTGTCGCTGAGCGTGAGCGTCGAGGTCAGCGCGTCGGTGACCGCCTAGGCGAGCTGAGTTCGCTGGCGTGCGTTCGCGCGCGCCAGCCAACGGAGCTCAGCCGGCGTACTCGAGCGCGGCCAGCTCCTCGGGATCACGGTCGAGCTCGCCCTCGAAGGCGAGCTCGTCGTCCTTCGGCACGAGCTCGTCCTCGCCGCCCGCGAAGATGCGCGCCTCGATCGCCAGGAGCAGCGGCATGAGGCTCTGCCGATCGAGCGCGCTGACCGCGAAGCCACCGCGCGCGTCCGCCATCCGCGCGGCCTCGCCCGGCGGCAGGAGGTCGGCCTTGTTGAGCACCGTGAGCCGCGGCACCTGCGCCAGCTCGAGATCGCCGAGCACCTTCTCCGTCGTCGCGACGTGATCGCTCAGCGAGGGATCGCTCGCGTCAATCACGTGCAGCAACAGATCCGCGTCCTGCGCCTCCTCGAAGGTCGCGCGGAAGGCCGCGAAGAGCTCCTTCGGCAGATCGCGGATGAAGCCGACCGTGTCGGTGATGATCACCTCGCGCTCGCGCGGAAAACGGATGCGGCGCGAGCGCGTGTCGAGCGTCGCGAAGAGCTTGTCCTCCGCGAGCACCGACGAGTCGGTCAGCGCGTTCAGGAGCGTGCTCTTGCCGGCGTTGGTGTAGCCGACGATCGACACGATCGGTACGCCGCGGCGGGCGCGCCGCGAGCGGCGCTGCTTGCGCTGCTTGCCGAGCTTCTTCAGCTCCGACTCGAGCCGCGAGACCCGCTCGCGCGCGCGGCGCTTGCCGATCTCGAGCTTCGTCTCGCCGGGGCCGCGTCCCCCGATGCCGCCCGTGAGCCGCGAGAGCGCGTCGTCCTTCTGGCCGAGCCGCGGCAGGAGGTACTTCATCTGCGCGAGCTCGACCTGCAGCTTGCCGTCCCGGCTCTCCGCGCGCTGCGCGAAGATGTCGAGGATCAGCTGCGTCCGATCGATCACCTTGAGATCGGTGCGCGCCGCGAGCGCCGCCGCCTGCGCGGGCAGGAGGTTGCGATCGAAGATCAGCACCTCCACGTCGAGCTGCATCGCGCGCAGCACCACGTCGTCGACCTTGCCCTTACCGAGCACGTACTTGGGATCGACGTGGTCGCGCACCTGCAGGACCGTGTCCGCCACCTCGACGCCGGCCGTGCGCGCCAGCTCCTCGAGCTCGCGCAGCGAGTCGCGCGCCCCGAGCGCGTTGCGCTTGTCGGTCACGTGCACGAGGATCGCGCGGCCGTCCTTGGCCTCGACCCGGCGCCCGCGCAGCTGCCGCGCGAACTCCTCCTCGAGCCCCGTGACGAGGCGCTCGGGATCGACGTCGAGGCTGCCGTACGGGATCGGCCCATACGTGCGGTAGGGAGACTCGCCGCTCCCGTCGGGCACCGGCACGTTGTGCCCGTAGTGCACGCTCATCGGCTGGCCGTTCGGCGCGAGGCACACCACCGCGACCAGATCGAGGCGCAGCCGCGTGAGGTCGACGAGGTCGTCGCGCGAGAGGCCCTCTTGGTTCAGGTGCGTGTGGATGAGCCGCAGGCCGCGGAAGCGCCCGTGCGCCGCGCGCAGGCGGCCGAAGTCCGGCAGCCACAGCTTGGTCGGATCGCCGACGATCACGAACTCGACGCTGCCCGCGCGGTCGACCAGCACGCCGACCTGCCGGCCGGTGGCGTGCGAGACCTCGGAGAGAGAGCGCGTGAGCTCGGGGGTCAGCAGCCGGTTGAAGGGCACCTTCCGGCGGTAGATGCGCAGGAGCGCGTTCAGCTCGGAGGGGGCAAGCCCGCTCGTGTTCCCGTGGATCTGCAACGCCTTCAGCGTACTTCGCGCGCTCTCCGGCGTCGAGCGTCAGGCCGTGCTTGAACCGGGGCTCGCACGGCTGCCACACTCGCCGGCAGTGCGGCGGCAGCAGTGGATCGCAGGGCTCGTCCTCTCCCTGATCGGGTGCGGATCGCCGACCGAGATCGTCCTCGTCGTCGACTCGAGCGTGCCCGACGTCGAGACCTTCTGGATACGGGTCAGCGCGGAGAGCGCGCGCTGCTTCAGCGTGAGCGCGAGCGAGGCCGAGCTCCCGATCACGCTGGGCCTGCTCCCCTCGCAGAGCGAGCAGTCGATCGAGGTCGAGGTCGCCGCGCTCGGGAGCGGAGACGCGCTGCCGGCGTGCGCGCGCGAGCCGGTCGCCGACGCGATCGTCGCCCAGCGGGCGCGCGCGCGCTTCGTTCCCGGAGAGCGGCGTGTTCTCTTCATGAGCCTCGAGGCCGGATGTCGAGGCGTGCGCTGCGAGGCCGAGCTCTCGTGCCGCGACGGCCTGTGCGCCGACCTCGATCGCGAGACCTCGCCATGGACCGGGGTGCTGCCGCGGCTCGTGGACGGAGGCGCTCCGATGGACGCGGGCCGCGACGGTGGCCTCGACGGCGGGGATCGCGACGCAGGACCGCCGGCCGACGCCGGGCCGACCGACGCCGGACCGCCGGACGCAGGGCCTTGCGACGGAGCAACGCCGACCGTGGCGCTCGTCGCGGCTGTCGCCGACACGCAGCTCTCTCCGGAGATGTGCGGTACGGATCTCTGCGGGGGGACGATCGACTACGGCGCCTCGTCGATCCTCAACGTGGGCCAGAGCCACGTGATCGTGCGCTTCGCTCTTCCGATCGACGATGCGCTCGCCGACCGCGTGATCGACGCGCGCGTCTTGCTCCGGCGGGAGCGCGCCCACCCCGACTGCACGGGCTGCGCGTTCGACGGCACGGTCGAGGCGCGGGTGATGCGCAACGACTGGGTACAAGGTCTGGGAGCGGGGCGAACCGGCGCCGCCTGGTGCCGTCGCAACGGTGCATGCGAGCCATGGGGCGCCGCCGGCGCGACCGCGCCTGTCACCGACGTCGGCTCGGCGAGCTCCGTCTTCGTGCCCGCTAGCCAGGACATGGTCGAGCTGCCGCTGAGCACTGCGGAGCTCGCGACGTTCGCGGCCGGGAGCGAGCTCTCGATACGGCTCGGCGCCACACGCGCGGAGCCCCCCGGCGCGATGCAGGTCGTCTTCATCACCTCGTCCATCGAGGGCGCCGCGACCCTCGGAGGCCTGGCCCCCCAGCTTAGGCTGACCTACTGCCCATGACGACGTCCTCCCATCGTGCCTGCGCCGCGCTCCTCGTCATGATCGGCGCCCTCTCGGCGGCGCCGCCCGCCGCCGCACAGCCTCGCGACGAGGCGCACGCGCTCTTCGACGAGGGCGTCGCGCTCTACGATCGAGGCGAGCTCGCCGAAGCGGAGGATCGCTTCCGCCGCTCGCTCGCGATCCGCCCCGCGTCGAGCGTCCGCTACAACCTCGCCGCCGTCCTCGCCGACACCGGCCGCCTCGCCGAGGCGCGCGAGCTCTACCTCCTCGTCGCCGCCGACGCGCGCGCGCCGAGCGCCGTGCGCCGCACCTCGGAGGAGAGCGCGCGCGCGCTCGCCGACCGTCTCGCGAGGCTCACCATCGAGCTCTCGGGTGATCCCGAAGGCGTGATCGTCCGCCTCGGCGATCGGCCTCTCGAGGGCCCGGGCCCGCACCTCGTCGATCCGGGTGAGCACGTCCTCACCGCGGAGCGCGACGGAACGATCGTCTCTCGACGCGAGCTCTCGATGGACGAGCGGGAGGCACGCACCGCCCGCGTGCTCACCGCGCTCCCGAGCGTCACGGCCGAGGACGCCGCGCCGGCCCCGCCGACCGGCGAGCTCGTCGAGCAGTGGTGGCTCTGGACGATCGTCGGGGTCGTCGTCGCGGTCGTGGCGGGCGCGCTGATCGGCGTGGCGGTCGACGAGGCCCGCTACTTCACCGGCAACCTCCCTCCCGGTCGGTTCGTCGTGGAGTGAGCTCTCGCGGTATCCTGCCGGCGGTGCCCGCCGAGAGCACGCAGAGCCGCATCGCCGCGAGCATCGCGACGTGCCCCAATTGCGCGGCGGTCTTCACCGATCCGGACCTCATGGAGTGTCCGCACGACGGCGCGAAGCTGACGCACGAGGGCGGGCCGCAGACGCTCGTGGATCGCGTCGTCGGGGGTCGCTATCGGATCGTCTCGCGGCTCGGCGAGGGCGGCATGGGGACGGTCTACGCGGCCGAGCACACCCTCTCGCAGCGGCGGGTGGCCCTCAAGATCGTGCGCGCCGAGCTCGAGAGCAGCTCGGTCGTGCGCGCGCGCTTCCTCCGCGAGTGCAAGGCGCTCGAGCGAGTGCAGAGCCCGAACGTCGTCTCGGTGCTCGAGTCCGGCGAGTCGGCGGCCGGCGAGATCTATCTCGTCATGGAGCTGCTCGAGGGCGAGACCCTCGGCGAGCGCATCGAGCGCGGCGCGATCCCGATCCCGGAGGCGCTCTCGATCGGATCGCAGATCGCCTCGGCGCTCCGCGCGGCCCACGCGAAGGACGTCGTCCATCGCGATCTGAAGCCCGACAACGTCTTCCTCTGCCTCGACGGCACCGTGCGTGTGCTCGACTTCGGGATCGCGCGCCTCTTGCACGGCGACACGAGGGGCGACGAGCCGCTCGCAGGCAAGCTCACCCGCACCGGCACCATCGTCGGCACGCCCGCGTACATCAGCCCCGAGGGGGCCGCCGGCGACGAGGTCGGACCGGCGGCGGACCTCTACTCGCTCGGCGTCGTGCTCTTCGAGATGCTCACCGGCGCCCTGCCCTTCTCCGAGACGCAGCCGGTGCTGCTCATGGGCATGCACATGAAGGACGCGCCTCCGTCGCTGACCGACGCGCGCCCCGACGTCTCCTACCCGCCCGAGCTGGTCTCGTTGGTGGCGCGCTTGCTCGCGAAGCGACCCGCGGATCGACCGACCAGCGCCGAGGCGGTCATCGCCGTGCTCGACGCGCTGCGGGCGCACGGTCCCCACGAGCCCGCGAGCGAGACGCGCCTGATGGCGGTGATCGAGCCCGAGCGGCCGCGCGCCGCGAAGCTCGTGCTCGCTGCGCTCGCGGCCTCTGCGGTCGCGCTCATGATCGCGATCGGCGTCACGCTGGCGCTCTGGCCCGAGGAGGAGGCGGCCACGACGACGCTCCCGGTCGCGCCGGTCACCGAGACGCCCGAGCCCGAGCTCCCGCCGCCTCCGGTCGCCTCGGTCA
>JAEZBP010001078.1 GCA_023427125.1 Pseudomonadota bacterium
TGCGCGAGCACGTCCTGCCGGTGGGCCGCGAGACGTGGCGGCGGATCGAGCGAGCCGAACGCCGGCGCCGCGTCGCCAGGTTGGAAGAGGAACGCGCGGTGCTGCAGCGGCCGTGGTTCGGCTGGCCCAAGCTGGCCGTGCTCCTCCTGCTCCCGCCCTTGCTCGCCCTCGTTCTGGGCTTCGTCTGGGCGGGATGCGCAGAGCGCCTCAAGGTCGATCCGTTCTTCGGAGCACACGCGGACATCCTCTGCCCGCGAACGTGCGCAGGTTGCCACGGCCCCTACCACTACTTCGGATGGCAGAGCACCGAGCTCCGCACGCGCCGCACCGAACGTCGCTCGTATCGCGTCTGTGAAGACCCTGCGGGTCGGGTCGCGGCGCAGTCCGACTGGGCAATGGCCCTGGCATTGCACTCGGGCGAGGCGGGTTGGGCCTATCCGTACTTCGTCTCGACCGATCGGTTCTATGGGGCGACGATCGTGGGGGCCGCGCCGCTCAGCGTCCTCGCGACGGGGTGGCTCCTCCTCGCGGGCTATCGATGGCGCCTCCGGCGACGCCGCGCCAACGACGCGCAGCTCGAGCTGGCGCGCGCGAGGTGGCGCGAGCTCGAGCATCGATAGGCTCGCTTGTCGATGCGCGGTGAGGATCTATGTGCGGCTCCCGAGCGCCGGTCCTCCGGGGGGCCCGGGCACAGGACGCGAGGGCCGGACGCTCACCAATCCGTCGGACTGTCAGCCGAGGTAGAACATCGGCTTGCGGTGCCGCACGAAGCTGCGGATCAACCGGCGGGTGGGGAGGTCGAGGCCGCAGAGCGAGAGGCCGAGGCCGGCGGGCAAGCCCGGAGCGCATGCCTCGCCGGAGCGCGCCCACTCGACCATCGCCGCGCTTCGGAAGCGATAGCCGCCGGGCAGGTGAACCGTCACGTACACCGGCGCGCCGACCGCGACCTGGGAATAGGTGGCGACGAACACGCCGTCCGGGTGCTCGTCGTCGAAGCCCGCGTAGAAGTTGCTCTCGCTGTTCGGCGCGAGCGCGACCTCGAGCTCCGGCAGCGCACCGAGCACGCCCTCGAGCGACCCGAGCTCGTGAGGCTCGTCGAGCTCGACGTCCACCTCGATCTCGAGCTCCTCCTCGGTCGGACACGGGCGGACGCCGGACGCCTCCCGAGCCTCGGCGTCACGCAGGCGCCGGCGGAGCTCCTCGAGCATGTCGGCTGTGAACACCGCGTGGTCGCTGTTGTCGCCGACGAGGTAGGTCGATCCGGACTCCACGATCGGCTCGACCGCCGTGCGGTCCTCGCTGTCGTGCTGCTCGACCGGCGCGAGAAAGAACCCGCGTGCGGTGCGCTCCCCCGGCTCGAAGGTGTGGGTGGACATCTGGCGGGCTCCGTATCCCATGACCTCCCCGTGTACGCACCGGACGGCGCGCGTCTTCCTCGGCAGGTGCCGCGGGGTGGCCGCGCGCCAGCCAACCGAGCCGTCACCGAACGTCGAGGATCGGGAGCGCGCGCACCTCTGGGCGCTGCTCACTCGTGGGACCGACGCCGTCCAGCGCACGCTCAGGCGCCTGCGACGGAACCTGAAGCGGGCCCGTCTGCTCGGTGCCGCTCGCGCTTCGGCCCCGCCTCGCGCCCTTCCGACTATCGAGCGGACCCGCGGAGGCGGGAGGGGAACGACGCGGGGTGGACGATCGAGCGACGATCCGTGCGAGCCACGCCCGCCGCGTCGCATAGGCGGTGTTGGCCGGCTCGCGCTCGGCGAGCTCGTCGTAGATCGAGAGCGCGCGGTCCGCGTAGCCCTGCTCGAGCTGGAGCTCGGCCAGCTCCTCGGGAGTAATCGGCCGCGTGATCTCCAGGAGGGCCCGGAGGTCGCGGTCGCGCTGGTCCAGGAAGGCCACGAGGGCTCGATGGCGCTGCGAAAGGCGAGCCACCAGCCTTGGACGAGAGAGCTGCGCTGGCGCACCCCTCTCCGTGAACGCCTCTTCACGCGGCTACGGGCGGCGCTCGCGCATCGTGACCAGCTCCTCGGCGGCTGTGGGGTGCAGGCCGACAGTGGCGTCGAGGTCGGCCTTCGTTGCATTGCAGGTGAGCGCGACCGCGAAGCCTTGGATGATCTCCGGCGCGTCCGCCCCGACGAGGTGGACGCCGAGCACCCGATCATCCGAGGCGCGCACCACGAGCTTCATGAACGCGCGCTCACTGCTCCCGCTCAGCGTGTGCTTCAGCGGGCGGAACTCGCTCGTGTACACGTGCACCTCGCCGTGCTGCACGCGCGCCTCGGGCTCGGTCAGCCCGACCGACGCGAGCGGCGGCAGCGAGAAGACCGCGGTCGGCACCGTGTCGTAGCGGATCGCTGGGCGGTCGCCTCCTCCGAACACGTGATCGACGAAGGCCATCGCCTCGGCGATCGCGACCGGCGTGAGGTTCATGCGGTTGGTCACGTCGCCGAGCGCGTGGATGTTCGGCACTGAGGTGCGGAAGCGCTCGTCGATGACGATCGCGCCTCGCTCGCCGAGCTTCACGCCGACCTTCTCGAGCCCGAGGCCGCGCGTGTTCGGGGCTCGCCCGATCGCGTAGAGCACCGCGTCCACCTCGAGCATCTCGTCGTGCGAGACCACCGCCGCGATCGATCCGAGGGGGCCGTCCTCGAGGCACTGCACCCACGTGTTGAGCAGCACGCGGATGCCCTTCTTGCGCAGCTCCTCGGTGAGGAACGTGCGCGCGTCGTCATCGAACCCGCGCAGCGGATGCGGCCCACGGTACGCGAGCGTCACCTCGGTCCCGAGGCCTTGGAAGATGCTGGCCATCTCGAGCGCGATGTACCCGCCGCCGACCACGAGGAGGCGCTTGGGTTGGGCGGGCAGATAGAAGACGTCGTCGCTCACCCACGCGCGCTCGGTGCCAGGCTCGTCGGGACGCACGGGGGTGCTCCCGGTCGCGACCAGGATGTGCTCGGCGGTGACCCGCCGCCGCGCTCCATCCGGCGCGGTGACCTCGATCGTGTGCGCGTCTTCGAGGTGGGCGCGGCCGCGCAGGATCTCCACGCCTGCGCCGCTCAAGAGGCGCTCGTAGATCCCGTTGAGCCGGGCGATCTCCGCGTCCTTGTTGCGGATCAACGTCGGCCAGTCGAACGAGCCCTCCATCGACCAGCCGAAGCCCGCGCCGTGCTCGGCGTCGCCGCGAAAGGACGCCGCGTACACCAGCAGCTTCTTGGGGACACAACCGATGTTGACGCACGTCCCGCCGAAGAAGCGCTCCTCGGCGATCGCCACGCGAGCCCCCTTCGCCGCCGCCATCCGGCTCGCGCGCACCCCGCCCGATCCCGCGCCGATCACGAAGAGGTCGAAGTCGTAGGCCATGCGGTCACCTATACTCGCGCGGCGTGGGTTGCGCCCGGGGTCTGTTCATCGAGCGCGAACGTCGGCGCCGAAGAGGAGTCGGATTTCGACGACGCCTGTCTCGACTTCGCCCGGTGAGCACCGGCGGCCGCCGGCGGAATTCCGCCACCTCCGCCGTTTTCGCGCCGTAAGTTCGCGAGATCACACGCGCTGTTCTCCGGCACGGGGCGTGTTCAGCCGAGCGGACGCCATGCCGCCGCCGCGCAGTCGACTTCCTGGGACGACCTACGTGGTCGAGCGCCGCACCGAGCGGCGTGTCCATCTCTTTCGGCCCGACGCGCTGATGAACCAGGTCTTCCTGTACTGCTTGGCGTATGCGGTCGAGGAGACCGGCATGCGGCTCATGGCCGCGACCTTGATGAGCAACCACTACCACGCGATCGTGCACGACCCGAGCGGCAACATCGCCGTGTTCAC
>JAEZBP010001085.1 GCA_023427125.1 Pseudomonadota bacterium
GTCGAGCCGCGCGGGCGCCGGCCCATGCTGCGCGAGCGCGCTCGGCCCGACGAGCGCGCTCGCGGCCGCGAGGGCGATGACCAGTCGCACCGCCCCCGCAGCCCAAGCTCCATTCATCTCGAGCACCTCGCTCGCGCGCTTCGCCGCTCAGCGCGCCTCGACCAACATCCGACCTCTCATCTCTAGGTGCATCGCGTGACAAAACCAAGGGCAGTAGTACCAATAAACTCCCGGCGCGCCCGCGACGAAAGTCGCGCTGTTCGTATCCTGCGGGTTAACCAGGAAGTTCACGTCGTGCTTCGACATGCAGAAGCCGTGGGAGAGGTCCTCGACGTTGTCCTGGTTGGTCACGAGGATCTGCACGCGATCGCCCGTCTTGACCGTGAAGTCGGTGAGCGCGAAGCTCGGCGCGCGGCTCGTCATGTACACGCGTACTGAATCCGGCGCCTTGCGGATGACCCGGGAGTCGCGGAGCAGGTTGATCCCGTCCTCATCAGCCCACTGCTGGTAGAGCGCGAAGCGCGGAGCTTGGCGGTTCTGGATGCTCACCGGGTGGATGAGGTCCGCCCGGACGATCACCGCGTCGTGCGGCTCGGGGTAGGTCGGCCCGTCGTGGACCAAGCGCATGTGCTCGCCCGAGATGTCGATCAGCTGGTCGTTCTCGGGCTTGAGCGGACCGACGTTGAGGTAGCGGTCCTTCGAGAACTTGCAGAGGGCCATCAGCCACTTGCCGTCGGCCTCCCTCGTCTCGCTCATCGACGCGTTGATGTGGCCGATCTGGTAGTGAACGTCGAGGCGCTCCTCGATCGGGTCGACGTCCGCGCCGCCGTGCGCCTCGATGGCGCGGGCGATGTTCCACTTGGTCACGATGGAGTCGATGAACACCGAGGTGTAGGCGTTGCCCCGACCGTCGAAGGCGGTGTGCAGCGGCCCGAGGCCCACCTCCGGCTCGGCGACCACACAATCGCGGGGCTCGATCTCGCCGGCGAACGCGCGCGCGATGCGCTCGATGTCGACCACCGTGGCGGTGGGCGAGAGCTTGCCCGAGACCACCGCGTAGCGGCCGGTGGGGTCGACGTTCACCCCGTGCGGGCTCTTCGACACCGGGATGCGGAGCACGTACTCGGCGCCCTCGCCTCGCGCGTCGACCACCGGCACGGGGGAGTCGCCGAGGCGGATGGTGCGTCCGGCGTCGACGGCGGCCTGGATGTTCGCGAGGTTGAAGACCAAGAGATAGTCGCGCTCGGCGGACATCATCTCCTCGATCGTCACCCCTCGCTCGCTGTTGTAGCAGGTCGCGAACGAGTAGAGGCCCTGGTAGTCCGTGGCGCAGAGGTCCATGTTTCCATGGATCATCACCTGCCAGCGCACCTCCATCGCCTCTCCGTCAATCGCCGTATGGAGCGCGGCGTACTGCGTCGGGTCGGTCAGATGGCTGCCGTCGTTGGGCAGCGGCACTTCGAACTCGCTGTTGCAGAACACGAGGCCGGTGCGGTGGCGCTGGGGGAAGATGCCGTGGGTGCCCTGCGCGTGGGGGATGTCGACGACAGCGTCGGTCTCCATCACGTCGATGCGCACGCGGGCCAGGCGGGCTGCCCCCTTGTCGTTCACGAACACGTAGCGGCCGTCGTAGGTGCCGTCGGTGTAGGAGAGGTGAACGTGGTGGGTGTCGCCGTTCAGCCGGCCGCCGAGGAGCTGCTTGCTCCAGTCGGTCGCGCCGTGCCCCGTCGCCGCGTCGAAGTTGAAGACCGGCACCCGCTTGAGCTCGCGCATGGACGGGACGCCGAGCACGCGGATCTCTCCCGACTGTCCGCCGCTCCAGAACCCGTAGTAGGAGTCGAGCTCGCCGGGCGCGACGTGGGTGCTCGGCGTCGTGGCCTCGTGGCTCGCGGCGGCCCCCGCGCCGGTGCTCCCCGATCCTTCGTTCTCGCGCGGGCCGCAGCCCACGACCGCCGCCGCCCCGAGCACGCCGGCCGACTTCAGGAAGAAGCGTCGCCCGCGCGGCGCCGAGTCCTCGGCGGTGGGTCCGGTGTCTTCCTCCTTGGTACCCTTCGACATGAGCTCACCTCCGAGTGCGATGCGCGCTCATCGGAAAGAGGGCCGCGCTCGCCGGGGAACACATTTCACGGGCCGCGAGCGCGAACCATGATCTCCATCAAGCCGAGGCGCTCCGCGCGCGCGCGATGAGCGCAAGCGCACGCTGCGTGGATCGCGGAGCTTGCCGAAGCCGCGCCCTGCACCCATCCAGCGAGCCGCCGAGCGGCCATCTCAGCGACCTGCTAGGCTCGCGCGCGTGAGTGGAGCCCTGGTTGGAGTCGTCATGGGCAGCAAGTCCGATTGGGACACGATGCGCCATGCGTGCGAGACACTCGAGGCGCTCGGCGTCGCGTTCGAGACCCGCGTGGTCAGCGCGCATCGCACCCCCGATCTGCTCTTCGAGTACGCGGAGCAGGCCGAGGCGCGCGGCCTCGAGGTGATCATCGCGGGCGCGGGAGGCGCGGCGCACCTGCCGGGCATGCTCGCCGCGAAGACCGCGCTGCCGGTGCTCGGCGTGCCGGTCAAATCCAAGGCCCTCAACGGCCTCGACTCGCTCCTCTCCATCGTACAGATGCCCGGCGGCATCCCGGTCGGCACCCTCGCGATCGGCGAGTCCGGCGCGAAGAACGCGGCGCTGCTCGCGTGCGCGATGCTCGGCAGCAAGCACCCCGCACTGCGCGAGGCCTACAGGCGCTACCGCGCCGCCCAGACCGAGCGCGTCCTCGCCGATCCGGATCCGAGCGCGCCGTGAGGATCGGGATCCTCGGTGGTGGTCAGCTCGGGCGGATGCTGGCGCTCGCCGGCCATCCCCTCGGGCACTCCTTCGTCGCGCTCACGCCCGAGCGCGACGCACCCGCGGCGGCGGTCGCGGAGACGATCGTCGCGCCCTACGACGATCCGCACGCCTTGGACGAGCTGGCGTCGCGCGCGGATGTGATCACCTACGAGTTCGAGAACGTCCCGGCCGACGTCGTCGAGCGGCTCGCGTCGAAGGTGCCGGTGCACCCGAACGCCAAGGCGCTGCGCGCCGCCTCCGACCGGCTGAGCGAGAAGGAGCTCTTCGCGCGGCTTGGCATCCCGACGGTGCCCTTCCGCGCGGTCGACGCAGCGAGCCAGATGGACGACGCGGTGCGGCACATCGGCCTCCCCTCGGTGCTGAAGACGCGGCGCTTCGGCTACGACGGAAAGGGCCAGCGCGTGCTCCGCCGCTCGAAGGACGTCGAGGGCGCCTACACCGGGCTCGGCGGCGGCGCGCAGCTGCTCGAGGGCTTCGTCGACTTTCGCCGCGAGCTCAGCATCGTCGCGGTGCGCGGGCACAGCGGCGAGGTCGCCTTCTACCCGCTCGTCGAGAACCGCCACGAGGGGGGCATCCTCCGCTTCACGCGCGCGCCGGCGCCCGAGCTCGAAGAGGGCCATCAGGAGCGCGCCGAGGCCTACGCCCGGGCGATCCTCGAAGACCTGGACTACGTGGGCGTGATCGCGCTCGAGCTCTTCGACGACGGCGTCGATCTGCTCGCCAACGAGATCGCGCCGCGCGTGCACAACACCGGGCACTGGACCATCGAGGGCGCGGAGACGAGCCAGTTCGAGAACCACCTGCGCGCGATCACCGGCGCGCCGCTCGGCTCGACCGCCCCGCGCGGCGAGAGCGCGATGATCAACGTCATCGGCGCGCTCCCCGACGGAGCACGCATCCTCGCGGTCCCCGGCGCGTACCTGCACCTCTACGGCAAGTCCCCGCGCCCCGGACGCAAGCTCGGCCACGTCACCGTCGTCGCCGCCGACGCCTCGACGCTCGACGCGCGCCTGGAAGCTCTCTAGCTGGCTGGCGACCGAGCTCCGCCCGAACGCCGCTCTCGGGCCAGCATGAGAGGCTACGCCATGCCCTCGGCGCGAACGGATGGCTGGGGTCCGGCGAGGTCTCGATGGGAGCACGGAGCGCTCCGCGCGCTCGCTCGACCAGCGCATGGCATTCGCCCGGACATGGCACGCGTCTTGGTGGACGCGGTGTCCCATGACCCTCCGCACGTGGAGCATCGAGCGCTCGCTGGTCTGGGCGCTGTCCGGCGCGCTCGCGATCTCGACCCTCGCTCTGGAGGCGCCGGCCGAGGCCCAGCGATCCTCGGTGAGCGTCCGGCGCGCGCGGGCGGCGCGACGGGCGCGGATCCGCCAGCAGCGCCGGATCGAGCGGCGCGCTGCGCAGAGC
>JAEZBP010001014.1 GCA_023427125.1 Pseudomonadota bacterium
GTGCGGCCCCGCTCGGGCTCGCGCAGGATCCGATCGAGCCCGGGCACCGGCGAGCGCCACCCGCCACGCGGGCCATCGCTCCCGGCGAGTGCGCGCTCGAGCCGCGCGATCTCCTCCTCGCGATCGACGACCTCGCGCCTCGGGGCGATCCCCCCGAGGACGAACCCGATCACGATCCCGATCGCCAGCACGGCCGCCGCGCCGAGGGGGAGCCTTCTCCGCACGGACGGAGGTGTAGGGCGGGGGCGTGTCGCTGTCACTGGCGCCGCCGCGAGAGCGCCGCGAGAGCGCCCCGAGCGCGCGACGACGAGGCGCGAGCAGCCGCGGTGCGAGGGACGACGCCAGAGGCGTGAGCCGTTTTCGAGCGGGGATGCCACCGATGGAGCCGACGGGCTCCGCGTCCGTCCGAGGAGTGAAGATGGCAGGACCTCGTGGCCGGTGGCTGCGCCGTATCGGCGTGCTCGCGATCCTCTCGATGGGCTGTGACGGTGGCCCGCCTCTCTCGGACGCGGGATCGCAGCCCGACGCCGCGAGCGGCGACGCCGGTGGTGGCCCCGTGGACGAGATCGCGCCGCGCGTGACCTCGACCCGCCCTCGAAACGGCGAGGATCTCGTCGCGCGCACTGCCGAGCTCGAGATCCGCTTCAGCGAGGCGATCCGCTCCGAGTCGGGCGTCGTGAGCGCCACGAGCGCAGGCTTGGCGATCGCCCTCGGCGAGGGTGTGTGGGTGCCCGAGGGCGACGTCCTGCGGATCGCTGCGGAGGAGCTGTGGCCAGGCGGCGCCCGCGTGGACGTGCGGGTCGAAGGGTTCGAGGACCTCGCCGGCAACGCGCAGGCGGTGGCGCACGAGCTCGTCTTCCACACGAGCGACGAGGGCCCACCCACCGTGGTGGAGAGCACGCCGGCCGAGGGCGCGACGGACGTCCCGGTCGAGCTCGCGCAGCTCACCATCCGCTTCAGCGAGCCGATGAACGCGGTGCTCGCTCGAGGGCGGCGCGGGTGAGCTCGGCGCGCCGGAGTGGTCGTCCGAGACGGAGCTCCGCGTCTCGGTGAGCGGCCTCGAGGCCGGCGCCAGCTATCGCGTCGTGCTCGACGGCTTCGAGGATCGCTCCGGCAACCTGCTCGACGGAACCCCGGTCTTGGGCGACGGCGCGATCGACTTCACGATCGCGCCCGACGTCACCGCGCCGACCGTGGTCGACTCGAACCCGACCAACGGCCAGCTCGACCTCGACGTGGCGGCGCTCCGCGAGATCGTGGTGACCTTCAGCGAGCCGATGGACGCCGGCGCGCGCACCGCGGTGCTCTCCGACGGCGCCGACACCCTCACGCTCACCGGAAACTGGAGCGGCGGTGGGACGGTGCTCACGTTCCTCGCCATCGGGCGGCTCAGCGTGGACACCGAGCATCGGCTCGATCTCTCGGCGCTGCGCGATGCGGCCGGCAACGCGCTCGACGGCACGGTCAACCTCACGGACGGCGAGCTCGTCTTCACCACCACCGCGGCCGACGAGGCGCTGCCCTTCGTGGTGTTCAGCACGCCGACCGAGGGGGCGGTCGACGTCTCGACGCGGACCGCCGCGATCACGCTCACCTTCTCGGAGGCGATCGACAGCGCGATGACGGATCTCCTGCTGGTGAGCGCGACCGACTCGCGGACGCTGACGGGGGTCTGGAACGCCGCGGGCACGCGCTTGACCGCCGCGCTCGGCGCGGGGCTCGCGGCAGAGACCGACTACACCATCGACCTGCGCGCCTTCGAGGACACGAGCGGCAACCGCATCGACGCCGTGCACCCCTACCTGGTCGACGGAGTGCTCTCGTTCCGCACCGGCCGCGCGACCGGTGAGAACTGCGCCGATCCGCTGACCACCGCCGACGCGCTGGTCGACGGAGGCGCGTACGAGTGGGAGCTGCCGGGCGGCGCCTTCCGCACCGCGGACGGCACGTTCTCGTGCGGGTCGGGGAACTTCGTGTCCGGCGTGATCGCGTTCGAGAAGACCAGCGCCGATCTCGCGGGCGGCGGTCGCGCGCTGCGCATCACGACCACGAACAACGACGCCCTCGACGGGATGTCGCTCGAGATCTTCCGGGACGTCTGTGATCGCTCCGCGCCGGCCGGCGGCGATGCGGCGCGGGAGGTGTGCGTCGGGCAGCGTCCTTATTGGACCCAGTACCTCGACGTGCCCGCGGGCACTTACTACCTGTGGATCCACACCGGCTCTACCGCCGAGTTCGCGGGCGGCACGCTGCGCATCGAGGAGGTGAGCGCGATCCCGCAGGGCGAGTCGTGTGACGTGCCCTACGACACGAGCTCGCCCAACTACAGCGCGCCCGCGGCCGACGAGCACACGTGGCTCATCGACCACGGCGCGTTCCAGTCGGTCGAGTACGGCGACGCCACGAGCGGCGACGAGACCTTCCCCTGCGCGACCCGCCAGGGGCCCGACGGCGTGATCCGCGTGCCCAAGGCGCGCACCTCGAGCATCCTCGACGTCGAGGTCGATCCCTTCCCCGCGCAGACGGGGACCGACATCTTCGATCACGCCGGCGTGATCGCCGAGGTGCTCTCGGCTTGCACGCCGCACGCGCCGGCGACGCAGTCGCTCGCCTGCCCGGGCCGCATCAACCGGCCGGAGGCCTTCCAGGTCCGGGGCGAGCCGGGCGACTACTGGCTCTGGCTCGCCGCCAACAACACCGAGGTCGACAACGTGCGGACGACCATCCGCGTGCGCGAGATCGACCCGGGGCCCGGCGAGACCTGCGAGACGGCGATCGCGATCGCGCCCGCGAGCAGCGTCGCCATCACGCCCTCGTCGACCGAGCGCTTCTTCGCGCCGAGCTGCATGCCGAGCGGGGCGGATGTCACGTGGTACCGCTACACGACGACCCAGGAGCTCAGCCTGGTCGCCGTCGAGGGGACCGGGCCGTTGGCGCTCGTCTCTCCCTCCGACGGCCGTGAGATCGGGTGCGTCGATCAGGGCAGCCTGATCGGGATCCCGCGTCGCGCGCCGGTCGGCACCGAGGTGTGCGTCGCGGTCCCCTCGGGCGCGGGCATCACCGGCCTCTCGATCCGAGAGACCGGCTGGCAGGGTGTCAACGGAACCGCGATCGATCTCGCCATCGCGCGGCCGGTCGACGGAGCCGGCGCGGGCATCGCCATCACCAGCGAGGCGTGGCTCGCGGTCACCCCCACCCAGCTCTATATGGGCATAAGCCCGAACGGGACCTCGACCGCCGCGATCGTCGCCGCTCCGCGCAGCGGGGCCGCCACGGCCGACCGCATCCTCCTCGACCGCTTCACGATGGGGAACGCCGCGGTGACCTTCGGCGAGGCGCTCTTCTCGGTGGAGGAGACCTCGCGGCCGCTGCGCCTCCATCGCCTGATCGATCCGACCGGGAGCATCGGCGCCACGGTGTGGGACACCGGCACGACCTACGATGCGCAGGACATCGACTCGCTCGCGCCGATCGGGGCGAGCACCGAGCTCGCGATGGTGAGCGACACCCCGAACCGGACCGCCGATCCGCGCGTCACGGTCTTCTATCGCTCCGACTCGAGCGCGCCCGTCCCGACGACGCGCGTGGGCGAGAGCACCTCGCTCGACAGCGTGGTCGCGATCGCCGCCACATCGGAGTGGATCTTCTTGATGGGCACCGGCCTCGAGGGCGCCGCGAGCTCGGGCCGCACGATCTATCGCGTGCCGTGGAGCGACGTGGCGGCCACGCCCGAGCCGCTCGCGCACCCGGAGCTGCTCTCGCTCAGCACGAGCAACGGCTCGATGGTCTACGACGCGGCCCGCGACATCCTCTACTTCCGCCAGGGCAGGAGCCCGGCGGGCGTGCACGCGGTCTTCGGCGCCGCCTCCGCCACGCCCTTCTATGCCGGCGCGGTGGTCGCGCGTGGCTCGAGCAGCGAC
The DNA here is from genome assembly GCA_023427125.1 of Pseudomonadota bacterium. Taxonomy (GTDB): domain Bacteria; phylum Myxococcota_A; class Polyangia; order Polyangiales; family Sandaracinaceae; genus JAEZBP01. Next base: position 3,921 of record JAEZBP010001014.1, read on the forward strand.
CACGGCTTGGCGCTCGACCCCACCATCCCCGCGCTCTTCCTGTTCGAGACCGAGACCGTGAGCACCGGTGCCTTCGCACGGGTCGAGTGAGGAACGCCATGACCATCCGCAACGACGCTCTTCGATTGATGCTCGCCGCGAGCGCGCTCCTCGCGGTCGGCTGCGATGGCGCCCCCCCTCCGGGCATCGACGGCGGTGACGAGGGCCCCGACGCGGGCCCCTCCGACACCACGCGGCCGCAGCTGATCGAGGCGACGCCCGAGGACGGAAGCGACGGCGTTCCGCGCTCGAGCGCCTTCAGCGCGCGCTTCTCGGAGGCGATGCGCGAGGGCGCCGGCACCGTGCGGGTGCGCGTCGAGGGCGAGGACTTCGACGTCACGCCGACCCGCACCGACGATGGCCTGCGCCTCGCGCCCCACGGCGGCTGGCCCGCGGCCTCCGAGGTGGAGGTGCGGATCGACGACGACTTCCTCGATCTCGCGGGCAACGCGCTCGATCGGCCGTACGTGTTCCGCTTCACCACCGCGGACGACGCCGCGCCGACCGTCGTCTCGAGCGATCCCGCCGAGGGAGCGAGCGACGTCTCGGTGCGGATCGGCGTGGTCCGCATCCGCTTCAGCGAGCCGATGGATCAGGCCGCCGGCTCGATCACGCTCGAGGGCGAGCCGGGCACGATCGATCCGGAGGCGGCGTGGTCGCCCCTCGAGGTGAGCTACCGCATCAGCGGCCTCGCCCACGACACCGACTACCGCCTGGTGCTCGACGGCTTCCGCGATCGGCAGGGCAACCCGCTCGATCCGGAGAGCCTCGGCGACGGAGCGATCGACTTTTCGACCGGCAGCGACGACGAGCCTCCGCAGGCCGTCGCGAGCACGCCGGTCGAGGGCCAGGTCGACGTGCTGATCGAGGGGCTCGCCGGTTTGATCGAGGTGATCTTCGACGAGCCCATGGACACCTCCCGGACCAGCGCGCCGATCACCGTGGGCTCCACCACCACCGACGCGACCATCGCCTGGACGGACGATCGCACGGCGCGCTTCGACGTCGCGGCCGCGCTGCGCACCGAGGCCACCTCCTCGCTCGATCTGCGGGGCCTGACCGACGTGCGAGGCAACGCCCTCGCCACCGGGCCCTACCTCGGCGACGGGCGGCTCGACTTCACCACCGGCGTCGACGCGTTCGTGCCCAGCGTCGTCGCGAGTGACCCGGTCGAGGGCGCGACGGCGGTGCCGATCCCGGTCCGCGAGGTCACGCTCGCGTTCTCCGAGGCCATGGACGAGTCGCTGAGCGACGTGACCGTCACCGACGATCGCGGAGGCAGCGCGACCGTGACGGGAACGTGGCGAGCGGGCGGCACGGTGCTCGCGCTGCCGGGCAGCGCGTTCGGGCAGGGCCGCCTGAGCCACGTCGACGTGCGCGCGCTCCAGGACCTCTCCGGCAGCCCGATCGCCGCCACGCACCCCTACCTCGGCGATGGCGTCCTCGACTTCACGATCGCCGCCCCGACCGGTGAGTCGTGCGAGCAGCCGCTCGGGATCGAGAACGCCACCGCGGTCGTCGGGGGGCGCTACGAGTTCACGATCACCGGCACGCAGCGGACGCGGAACAATGGAAGCGTGAGCTGCGATCCTGGAGGCATCGAGACGGACGCGGTGGTCCACTACCGAAAGACCACCCCGGCGCTCTCGGACCCGAGCGGAGAGGGCCGCGCCCTCCGCATCCTGACCTTCAACACCACCAACCGAGCCAACGTCGAGGTCTTCAGCGGGGTGTGCGATCCGCGCGACGCGGGCGCCGACGCCGCCCGAGTGGTCTGCGCGCGCTACCACGACGACTGGGACCAGCTCCTCGACCTGCCGGCGGGCGACTACTACATCTGGTTCTCGAACGGCTCGGGGAGCTTCGACGTCAGGCTCGCCATCGAGGAGGTCGCGGGGATCCCCGAGGGCGAGCGCTGCGAGGATCCCTACGACGCGACGAGCGGAGCCGCGATCTACACGCCCCCGGCGACGCCCGGTGAGCCGCACGTCTGGGTGCTGCCGCCCGGCCCGCACAACTCGCTCGACATCGCCGAGAGCAACCCGCCCTTCGGGGCGTTCGAGTGCTCCGACGAGCACTCCGGTGACGTCGTCGTCCAGTACGACAAGGTCGGGGCCGACAGCGTCCTCGACGTCGTCCTCACGTCGTCCTCGTCGAGCACCACCGCGCAGGTCGTCGTCGGCGCCTGCCGCCCGGGCGACGCCGCCG
>JAEZBP010001020.1 GCA_023427125.1 Pseudomonadota bacterium
CGATGGCCCGACCACCATGACCGCGCCGGCGCGGACGACCCGGGCGGCCACCGCGCCCGACGCCGAGGAGGAGGTGACCGATCAGGAGTGAGCAGCGCACATACGTCACCCGCGCCCGCGCTCGGCCTCTTGGTCGGGCGCGGGCGCCGGCGTTCAGGAGGCGACGGCCCGAGCGAGCGCGTCGAGCAGGGGGCGGATGCGCGCCCGCTCGAGCTTCAGGCCCACGCGGTTGGCGACGACGACGGTCGAGACGTCGCAGACGTGCTCGAGCTCCGAGAGGCCGTTCTGGCGGAGGGTCTCGCCGCTCTCGACGAGATCGACGATGCGATCGGCGAGCCCGGTGAGCGGCGCGAGCTCGACCGAGCCCGAGACGTAGATCATCTCGACCGGGCGGCCCTGCTCGCTGAAGTGGCGCGCGGCGATGTTCGGATACTTGCTCGCGACCCGCAGCGCGCGCGCCGGCTCGGGCGCCGAGGCCACGCCCGCCACCATCATGCGGCAGCGTCCGATGCCGAGATCGAGCGGCGTGTAGAGGTCGTAGTCGCGCTCGAGCAGCACGTCGCGCCCCACCACGCCGAGGTCCGCCGCGCCATACTCGACGTAGGTCGGCACGTCGTCCGGCTTGACCAGCAGGTAGCGCAGCCCCGAGACCCGATCCTCGCGCTCGAGCCGGCGGTCGTCAGCCCGGAGCACCGAGGCGTCGTGTCCGGCCGCCTCGAGCAGCGCGCAGAGCGGCTTGAGGATGCGCCCTTTGGGAACGGCGATCGTGAGCGGGCGGCTCGAGGAAGTCGCTCCGCTGCGTGACGGCAGACCGCCCCCTGCGCCGGCGCTGCGCCCCTCCGTACGTGTCGGCCTACCGTCCCTCGCTCCGCTCCTAGTCATGCCCCATGATCGCTCGGCGAGAACGGCACTCGCTCGATGCGCGCGCCGACCGCCGCGAGCTTCTCCTCGATGCGCTCGTAGCCGCGATCGATGTGGTAGACGCGCAGCACCTCGGTCACGCCCTCGGCGACGAGCCCCGCGATGACGAGCGACGCGCTGGCGCGCAGATCGGTCGCCATCACCGACGCGCCCTGGAAGCGGACCGGCCCCTCGACCACCGCGGCGCGGCCCGAGACGTCGATGCGCGCCCCCATCCGGTTGAGCTCCGAGACGTGCATGAAGCGGTTCTCGAAGATCGTCTCGGTGATCGTGCTGCGCCCCGCGGCCAGGCACATCAGCATCATGAGCTGCGCCTGCATGTCAGTCGGGAAGTCGGGGTGCGGCGCGGTCGTGATGTCGACCGGGGAGTAAGGTGGAGTGCCCGCCACGCGCACGCCGTCGCCCTCGCGCTCGATCGTCACGCCGGCCTCGCGCAGCTTCGCGGCGACGGCCGTGAGGTGGTCGAGGGTGATTCCGTCGAGGAAGAGCTCGCCGCCGGTCGCCGCGGCCGCGACCATGAAGGTGCCGGCTTCGATCCGATCGGCGATGATCGCGTGGTCGACCGGCTGGAGCACATCCACGCCCTGGATGACGATGGTGTTGGTGCCGGCGCCCTCCACGCTGCCGCCCATCTTGTTGAGCACGCGGGCGAGCTCCTCGACCTCCGGCTCGCGCGCCGCGTTCATCAGCGTGGTGCGGCCCCTGGCGAGCACCGCGGCGCACATGAGGTTCTCGGTGCCGGTGACGGTCGGCATGTCGAGCCAGATGTCGGCGCCCCGCAGCCGGCCGCTCGGCACCGTCACGTCGACGTAGCCGTGGTCGAGGCGGATCTGGCCGCCCATGGCCTCGAGGCCCTTGAGGTGCTGATCGATCGGGCGCGCGCCGATGGCGCAGCCGCCGGGGAGCGACACGCGCGCGCGGCCGTAGCGCGCGACGAGCGGGCCGAGCACCAGCACCGACGCACGCATCTTGCGGACCAGATCGTAGGGCGCGTCGGGATCGAGCACCGGCCGGCCGAAGACCTTCACGACGGGCGCCGCGACCTCGACATCGAGACCGAGGTGGCGCAGCAGGCTCGCCGTGGTGTGGATGTCGGTGAGGTTCGGGACGTTGCGGAAGGTGCTCTCGCCGTCGGCCAGGAGCGACGCGCAGAGGATTGGAAGGGCCGCGTTCTTCGCACCGCTGATGCGGACGGTGCCTTGGAGCGGGGCGCCGCCTCGGATGCGGAGGTTGTCCACGGGCTGCGGCTTACCGCAGCGCTCTCTTCACAGCAATAGGCGTCTGGACGGCGGCGCGCGGAGCGGGTACCTCCTCCATCGCATGCGCCCCACCGAAGAGCGGTTCCGCGAGGTCTTCGACGTGCTCGAGCGGCACATCGAGACCCGCTACGGCATCCCGGTCGTCATCGCCGACGTGGCCGACCCCTTCACGGGCGACCTCGACGGAGCCGAGATCCGCGTCGACTTCGATCAGTCGGTCGAGGACGCGCTCTTCATCATCGCTCACCTCTTCGGCCACACGATCCAGTGGAACCTCTCGGAGCGCGCCCGGGTGATCGGCTCGGAGGTGCAGGCGAGCCCCACGCCCGAGGCGCTCGACGAGCTCGAGGCCTACGAGCGAGAGGCCTGCGGCTACAGCCTCACGCTCTTCCACGAGTGCGGTATCGAAGACCTCGATCCCTGGCTCGCCGACTTCGCGGCCTGCGACTTCGCGTACCTCCGCCACTTCTACGCGACCGGCGAGAAGCGCGAGTTCCGCAGCTTCTGGAGGGAGGGCTCGCCTCCGCTCGAGCCGCTGCCGATCCCGGCGTTCCAGCCCACCTCCTGGCACTCCCGCTGGAAGGGGATCGTAGTGTGAGCGAGCTGCCCGAGGGACGCGCGCGTTGACACCCGTGCACCCTCGCCCTTAACGTTGCGCCGCCATGAGTGAGAAGAAGGGCTGGGGCAAGTCCGTGCTGGGCTGGTTCGTCGTTCAGGAGGAGACCGACTCGGTCGACTCCGAGGCCCCGTCGCCAGCACCGCGGACCGGCGGCGCGGCGGAGCTCTCCGCCGCCGACCTGATCGCGAAGTACGCCAACGAGGGGCCCCCGCCGCCTCCTCCGGCTCCGCCGGTCGCGCGCAAGGGGCCGCGGCCACCCGTCGGGGGCCGCGCCGGGGGCGG
>JAEZBP010000257.1 GCA_023427125.1 Pseudomonadota bacterium
GTCCACCGCCGTCCCCGAGCTCCGCATCCAAGCCCACGCCGCCGCGCACGCCCTGCTCGAGCCTCTTCGCCGCTGACCCGCGTTCTTCGCGTGCGTCGGCGCCCGATGCGTGCACCTCTCCGCCTGCGGCCGGCGAGGACCTCGGCGGATCGCCCGGCCGGATCATGTGGTGGGTCTGGGCGCATTCGCTCGAATGCCCGTCTACCTGAGCGAGGTGGCGCGCAGATGCGCAGCGACGCGCTCACGGATGACGTCGGGCGCGCTCTCTGCGACCACCCGCCAAGTCGCGCGAACCTTCTGGACGAACCCGGAAAGCTCGTCGAGGAGATCTGGCGTGGCCATCCCTGGCGTGAGCGAGGCCGCTCCGAACACGTCGTCCATCGTGACTTCGACCAGCCGCTTGGCCGGGTCCACTGTGGGCGCGGGCGGCGCCCACCAACGCAGCGGCGAGTAGTCGCGCTGCCTCGAGTAGACCACGGTCGAGACGAAGTCGTAGACGGGCGCGAGCCGCGCCTTCAGGCCATCCGGGTACACGAGCGCCCAATTCTTGACGTGCGCGTCGGCGTTGCCGGACAACACCATGAACACGAGCCGCCGCAAGTACTCGCGATAGTCGTCCTCGCCGCAGACCGCGTGAACGACGGCGCCGATGCCACCGTAGTGAACCCACGCCAAGTCGACGATCTCCGCAGCGTCTCTCTCCTCGGGCGCGATGTTGAAGATCTGAGCAAAGTCCTCCTGATGGATCCGAGATCCGTCCTCCCCTCGATCGAAACGACGGACGATCAGCAGTTCTTGGTTCGGATCGAAGTCCTCGGGGAAGTTGTCGACCTCGGAGGCGTGGATCACTCGATGCTCCGGCACGTTGAGCCCGCTCTCGCGGGCCCACTCGAGCATCACGTGCTCGTTCTCCACCAGCCGCTGGAACGCCGGGCTCCCGAGCTTCGCGATCCAGTATCCACCCCCTCCTTCGAGGGGCACCGTCAGTCGGTCATCCCTCTCGAAGAGCGTGAGCTTCGCCTGCACTCCGGTGAGCGCGAAACGAAAAGGGTCGCCGGCGGCGCGCCCCTTGCGCTCACTGTCTTCCAGCGGACCCATGTCCAGCTCATCGCTCACGACCCGTACAGCGCCGGGGAGATTCTCGCCCAGCCGAAGGAGCATCGCGTACTCCGGGAGCGCCGTGCTGCCGAGCCGCTTCTCGACAATCTTTCGTAGCGCTCCCTCCGGGAGCAGGTTCCGGAAGTAGTTCGGGAGAGGCGCCCCGCGAAACGTGCGCGGCGGCTCGATGAGCTGATCCTCGAACCATCGCCCGAGGACGGGCCGCAAGGCCGATGATGAATAGGCGGCGTCGAACTCGAAGGAGGTCTCAGCTGACGCTGGGTTCGGGCGCAGCTCCCCGACCAACGTCTGTCCGAGGAACACGCGAGCGCTCATGCAGAGCGCCTCGTGAGGGCGGCCAGCGCCGGCGCGTCATCACGCCCGAGCTCGGCGTGTCGCTCGAAGAACGCCTGCGTGGAGCGGCGCAAGACCTCCCCCCGCCGTGCATAGAACTCTTGCACGTCGCCGCGGCGCAGGGCCTCTCGTGCGTCGCTGTCGATCGCGTGGGAGACGAGGGCCGCCTCGTCCGTACACTCGAGGATCAGCTGCCTCGGCCCCATGGGCCCCATCGGATGAAGGAGCTTGTTGACGATGCCCTTCCCCTGGTGAGATCCCTCCGCGGATGCACGGACAATCGAGCGAAGGAGATCCGTCGTTCCGTCGCGAAACAGATCGCTCACGTCGAGGCGCGCGCCCGTCACGAGGTCACGGGGCTGCCTCGCGAGGAGCGCACACACCAGCATCTTCCCACGGGCGCTCGCTACGCTGGCGCCGACCGTGTGGTCCCAGTCGTCGAGGGCGATGTCACTCGGAGAGCCCGTTCGACGGATAAGCAATTGGACCGATTCACTTTCATCATACGTGACGTCATTGACATGTTGCTGCATCGATCCAGACGCGCCCCCCAGCCTCTCACCCAGAGATCCCCGCCACAGCCACCGCCGGAGGAGGATGAGGCTCCGCTCCCTCGGCTTCTCGTGTATCGCGAAGAAGCGCGCCAAGACTACCACTGGAAGCTCGTAGGGCCGCACCGCCACGTGAGGGATGTGCGCGACGTCTCGCAGAAACTCGATGGTGGCGCGGAGCGCGCCTGCCGTACGCACGAGATCGGCCTCTGCGTCCTCGACATCCAGCTCACGCGGGTCGAGCCGCCCGACCTGCGCGCCACGAATCGCCTCGAAAGCCTTCAGGATCGTGGTGGGCTCGAGCGCGCCGAAGCCGAGATCGCTCAGCTGCGCGTTCACGAGCGCGAGCCCGGCAGCCCCGCCTCTCCTGATTTGCGAGCCGATGAGCGCGTCGAACACCTCGTCGCGGCGCATCGCCTTCCCCGTGGTGTTGACGCGGTCAAAGACGTGTCGGAGCGCCTCGATGTCCGCGTCCTCGACGACGTACAGCCCCAGCTTGTACTCGCGGATGCGCTTGCCGAGCTCGAAGTAGCGCCGCCTGTCTTCGAGTGAGAGCCACGGCGGGACCCACGTCGAGAGCGATGCGGCGTCGAGCACCAGGTGGAGCGGCACCTGCGGGAGCGCCTCGCCCTTCTGGATCGGGGGCCGGCCCTCGAGCTCGTCGGGCGTGAGCGCACGCGTGAGGACCTGTTCCCCCTGGATGTCGAAGACGAGCGCGTTTTCGCCGCGCTTCGGACTGCGGCCCAGCGCCTCCCACAACGTGGTCAGCCGCTGCTGCCCGTCGACGACCAGGTACTGGTCTCCTCGCGCCCTCGCCATGCCCACCCCGTCGAGCGGGCGGCCAACCTCTGTGTCGCTCGGCGGGTTCTTCCACAGGAGCAAGGTGCCGACCGGGTAGCCTCGGTAGATGCTGTCCAAGAGAGCGCGCCGGTCGGCCGCTTCCCATCGGAACGGGCGCTGGAAGCTCGGCATGCGGAGGCGACCTTCGGACGCGAGCTTGATGACGTCTTCGACCGTCATCGAGTCGGCCCTGGCGGCCGTGCTCATGCGGGGAGGAGGCGCCTTGCTCCCTTGCTCGTCGGGGTGCGACATGGCCCGAGTTTAGCGCGCAAATGCAGAGCGTGTCCCATGTGGATCACCCCCCGCCAGGCGCATCGCGCGCGGTGCTCGGAATCCTGTGCCGCGCGAGGGCTCAGCCTCCGGCCGGGCCGCCGCCGCCGCCGCCTGCGTTCTTGTCGCGCTTGGTGCCCTTGTAGAGCTCGTTCAGCTCGACCTCCTCGGCGAGGGCGGGCTGGCCGACCTCGCGGGAGAGGGCGCGGGCGGCGCGGCGGATGTTGCGGCAGGTGACGATGATCATGCCGTCGAGGAGATCGACGAGCTCGGAGTCCACGGGGGTGCCGTGCGGGGCGGCGCTCTCGCCGCTGGTGCTCTTGAGGGTGGCGATGCTCTCGGTCACCTCCGTCTCGAGCCCGGCGGGGATGGTCTCGTCGCCGGACGCGACGGCCTCGCGGATGGGGGTCTTCTTGAGCGGCGCGACCAGGATCTCGAGCTGACTGACGAGCAGGTCGGTGTCGTCGCCGGCGCTGCGCGTGCGGTTGAGCGCGACGTCGATCTCATCGACGCTCGGCTGCTCGCCCGCCTCGAAGAGCGTCGTTCGGGCATTGGCGTACGCGGAGTGGAGCTTGAGGCGAGTGCCCTTGGCATCGAAGATCGCGTTCTGGTGCGCGATGTTCGTGACCTTCTTGTGGGTGCGCGCGTGCTCGCGCGTGGTGGTCGCCTCGCCATGCGCCACCATGAGGTCGTCGAGGCGGACGATGGTCGCGGCGGCGACGCCGTGCGGCGCGAAGCGTGGTCCGTGGCTCGCGATGATCTTGTTCGCGCCCTTGCGCGTTCGCTCGGCCTGCGCGCGCACGGACTCGGAGTCGTGGCGAGCGCCGATCTTGCGGTATGCGGCCTGGGCCGCAGGAGCGATCTTGGACCTGTCGAATGCCATGCTCTCCCCCTCGTTTCGGTTGATGCTCGGGTGGGGTCTCCGAGTCGGCGATACCCTATCGAAGGTCGGGAGCAGCGTTCAAGGGGGGCCGGCGAATTTTCTCGGATCGGCGGTCTGACCGGGCGACGCGTCTCCGAGCGCCGCGCCTCGCGGGCCTGCAAATGCAGCGTGCGCACGCGCGTGAGCCGGCGCGGCGAGCGTCGCGGGACGCCGGCTCTGTCGGTCGAAGAGGCCGCGGCGATCGCTGTGTTCGCTCAGCGTCTCTTCTGCGATCGCGGCGCCCGGCGCGCTACCTCGGACCGTGCGAGCGGGCGAACATCGCTGCGCGTCCGAGCCAACCACCCCGAGCGCCGAACGAGGAGCCGGTGAGGTGGCGCGCGCGCACGGAGCGCGACGCGGGCGCGCATGCAGTCGAGCGATCGCCGCCGTGTGCGGCGCGGACACCGGCGCAAGATGGCCGGGCACCGTCGCGATCTGCGCGCGCATCGCGGAGAGCGCTGTCGGCGTCGTCGCGATCGATCTCGGTGTCGCCGAGATCTGCGCCGACATCGTCGAGAGCTGTGTCGGTGTCACCGAGATCTGCGCCGGCATCGTCGCGATCTGCGTCCGGGTCACCGAGATCTGCGCCGGCATCGTCGAGAGCTGCGTCCAGGTCGCCGAGATCTGCGCCGGCATCGCCGGGAGTCGACCGGGTGACGTGCGTAGTGGGCAAGACATCGCCGGTAGTCGCCCACACCGTCGTCGGGAGCCGTCGCGACATCGCCGGTAATGCCTGCGCATCGCCGGTAATGGCGCTGGGCATCGGATGTAGCGGCCTCGGCATCGTCGGTAGCGGCGCCGCGGTCGCATGCTGCGAGCCGGACATCGGCGGTACCTGCGCGCGCATCACCGGGGGCTCACGCGGCACCGCCGGGAGCTCGCCCCGCATCGCCGGTAATGGCCGGATCGCTATCGGGAGTGATACAAAGGTCGCCGGTAATGGGCTCCGACCGCCGGTAATGGCT
>JAEZBP010000291.1 GCA_023427125.1 Pseudomonadota bacterium
CTTCGGCGCCGCGAGCGAGCGGCGCGCCCACGCGCTCGTCCGCCGCACCGCCGCCTCGACGACGCGCCGCTCCGCGCCGCCCGGCGGGCACTCGTCGAAGGCCATCGCGACGTCGGCGCCGAGGCACGCCTGGATGCGCATCGACTCCTCGGGCGTGAGCCGCATCGGCTTGCCGTCGAGGTGCGAGCGGAACGTCACGCCGTCGTCGTCGACCGCGTTGAGCTCCGCGAGCGAGAAGACCTGGAAGCCGCCGCTGTCGGTCAGGAGCGCGTGCGGCCACTGCATGAAGCGGCGCACCCCGCCGAGGCCGTCCATCGCCTCGGGGCCGGGCCGCAGCCAGAGGTGGTAGGTGTTCGCGAGGATGAGGCGCGCGCCGGTCGCCTCGACCTCCTCGGGGCGCAGGCCCTTCACCGTCGCCGCGGTGCCGACCGGCATGAAGACCGGCGTCTCGACCACCGCGCTCGGCGTGACGAAGCGCCCGCGGCGCGCGTCGTCGTCCCGCGCGAGCTCCTCCCAGGCGAAGCCCGGCGTCGGAAGGCTCACGCTCGTTCCCTCTCTCGCGGCCGCATCAGCATGGCGTCTCCGTAGCTGAAGAAGCGGTAGCGCGCCGCCACCGCCTCCGCGTACGCGTCGCGGATCGCGTCGACGCCGGCGAGCGCCATGACGAGCGCCAGCAGCGTCGAGCGCGGCTGGTGGAAGTTCGTCAGCAGGCCGTCGATCACCCGAAACTCGTAGCCCGGCCGGATGAAGAGCCGGGTGCTGCCCGAGCCCGCCCTCACGCGGCCCTCGCCGGCCGCCGCCGACTCGAGCGTGCGCACGACGGTGGTGCCCACCGCGACGAGCGGCAGGCCGTCCTGGCGCGCGCGATCGATCGCCGCCTCCGCCTCGTCCGAGATCACGTAGCGCTCGGAGTGCATCGCGTGGTCCTCGAGGCGCTCGCTCTTCACCGGGCGGAAGGTGCCCGCGCCGACGTGCAGGGTGACCCGCGCGAAGCGGTGTCCGCGCGCCTCGAGCTCGCCGATCAGCGCGTCCGTGAAGTGCAGGCCGGCCGTGGGCGCGGCGACCGCGCCGGGGTTCGCCGCGAACACGGTCTGGTAGCGCGCGCGATCCGCGAGCTCGTCGGGGCGGCGGATGTAGGGCGGGAGCGGGACGTGGCCGGCGGCCTCGAGCAGGGCCTCGATCCCGCCGGCGGCATCCTCGCAGGCGACCTCGATCGTTCCATCCTCGGCGCGCGCCGCCGAGGCGATGACGACGCGCGCGGGGCTCCCCTCGATCGCCAGCACGTCCCCCTCGCGCAGCGGCTTGCTCGCCCGGCCGAGCGCACGCCAGCGATCGGGCGCGCCGCTCCGCTCGAGCAGGAAGATCTCGACCCGGCCGCCGCTCGCTCGACGGGCGAAGAGGCGCGCCGCAAGCACACGTGTGTCGTTCACCACCCACAGGGCCGGCCGGAGGAGCTCGGGGAGCTCGCGTACCGCGCGGTGGGCCACCCGAGCGGCGCCGGTCCTCCGCTCTTCGAGCCGAGGCACGAGCCCATAGGGCAGCGGTGCCGCGTCGCGCTCGGCGCCCTGCTCCCGCTCGCGCGTCCGCTGGCCGGTAGCCTCGCGACGAGAGCCCGGATCGAGCACCAGGAGGCGCGCTCCGTCGCGCGCTTCGAGAGGGCGCTGCGCGACCAGCTCCTCGGGGAGCGCGTAGTCGAGGAGGGTGACGTCCAACGCGTCAGACCTAGCACGCACCTCCTCGGGAGCCATGGACGCGGCCGAGCGACGCTCGTGCATTTCCGAAACGCCTCGCTTCGTTCTTGCACTGAGCGTCGCGCGCGCAGTCCGCGTCTGGTGACCCTCGCCAGGGCACGCGCGGGACCTCGATCATCGCGAATGGAGGCGATGATGTGGCCTCGAGCGCATGGAGGACGGTCCCTCCGGCCTGCGCACGGGGCTTGCACCAGGGGTGTGCATGAGCCGTCGCCCCGAGCTCCATGTGCAGACCTGGTCGAGCGAAGAGCGCGCTTGGCCGGACGACCCCATCGCGCGCGGACCGCTGCGGATCTCCGGGACCGTGATCGGAGACGAGGCCAGCTGGTACGTGGCCACCGATCGACTCGGCTGGTCGACGCTCGCGCTGATCTCGACGCCAGACCGCCTGGAGGGCTGGGACGCCGCCGGCACCATCGAGCGGTGCGCGGAGGGCGTCTGCGAGCCCGTGCAGACGGCGCTGGCGCTGCAAGACAGCCTGCGTGCGTGCGCGAGCCCCGATCGCATCCGCAGGGTCGGCCTCGCGGTCGCGCGGGTCGGCCCCCACGGCAGGCTGGTCGAGCTCCTCAACGTGAGCCTGCCCACGGTGCTGCATTGGGATCCGGTCGAGGGGATCTCGCCGTACGAGCCGCTCTTCACGGATCTCGACTCGATGAACCTCGGGGCGTGCAGCGAGATGCTGCGGCTGCGCGCCGGGGCGGCGCTGGTGCTGACCACCGAGGGCGTGCTCCCGGACGAGGCCGGCTGGGCCGAGCTGCGGGGCTTCACGCGCGCGCTCGCCCTCGATCCGCTCGGCGGCACGCTCGCCGACGCGCCTCCGAGCGAGCTGCGCCGGATGCTCTCTTCGTCGTGGAACCTCCGGCAGGGGCCGGTCGGCATGGTGGTGGCGGGGCTCCCGTCGATCCTGGAAGAGGTCGCCTGAGCTCCCCTCGGCGCTCCCCCTGAGCTGCGTTCGGTGACAGGGGTCGCCTGACAGGTCAACGCGAGTTTACAAACCCGCGTTCACACCCTGATCGCAGGCGTGATCATACCGATTCAAGGCGCTCGCCAGGCTTGGAGCGCTCCCTGCTCGGTGGTGATGTAGACGGTGCCGTCGGCGCCCAGCACCGGCGCCTGGAACGAATAGGTGCCGATGGTGACCTGCCAACGCTGCGTGCCGTCGGCGGCGATCGCCAGGAGGCGGCCGCCGCGGTCGATGACGAGGGCGGTGTCCTCCTCGTCGAGGCTCACGGGCGCGTTGTAGCCGGCGGCGTTGGGGACCCTCCAGCGCTCGGTGCCGCCGGGGCCGACGCAGACGAGGCCCTCGGTGAGGGTC
>JAEZBP010000470.1 GCA_023427125.1 Pseudomonadota bacterium
ATGAGGAAGACGAAAGAGATCCTGCGCCAGAAGTGGGCGCTGCAGCGTACGCACCGCGCGATCGCGACGAGCGTCGGCGTGAGTGCGGGTGCGGTGGGCGGCGCGATCGAGCGCGCACGCGCCGCAGGCCTCACGAGCTGGGCAGACGTCGAGCCGCTCGAGGAGCCGACGCTCGAGGCGATGCTGTACGGCGCGTCCACGCGCGAGGCGCTGCGCCCGGACCCGGACTGCTCGTGGATCCATCGCGAGCGCTCGCGCCCCGGCGTGACGCTCGAGCTGCTGCATGACGAGTACCGGCAGAAGCACCCCGACGGCTTCGGCTACACGACGTTCTGCGATCGCTATCGCGAGTGGCTCGGTCGCCGCGGGCTCGTGATGCGCCAGGTGCACGTCGCTGGCGACGCGATGTTCGTCGACTACTCGGGGAAGCGGCCCTCGATCGTCGACCCTGCGACGGGCGAGGTGATCGCGGTCGAGCTCTTCGTCGCGGTGCTCGGCGCGTCGAACTACACGTACGCGGAGGCGACGCGGAGCCAGCGTGGGCCGGACTGGATCGCGAGCCATGTGCGCGCGCTCGCGTTCTTCGGCGGCGCGCCGCGCGCGATCGTGTGCGACCAGCTCAAGAGCGGCGTGACGCGCTCGTGCCGGTACGAGCCCGAGGTGCAGCGCACGTACGAAGACCTCGCGTCGCACTACGGCACGACCGTCCTGCCTGCTCGAGCGCGGAAGCCTCGCGACAAGGCGAAGGTCGAGGTCGCGGTGCAGATCGTCCAGCGCTGGATCCTCGCGTGCATCCGCAACGAGACGTTCAGCTCGCTCGCGCGTCTCAATGAGCGCATCCGCGAGCTGCTCGACCTGCTCAACGCACGCGTGATGCGTCGCTACGGCAAGAGCCGCGCGGAGCTCTTCGAGTCGATGGAGAAGCCCGCGCTCGGCGCGCTGCCGCCGTCTCGCTTCGAGTACGCGGAGTGGAAGCGAGCGCGGGTGAGCATCGACTACCACGTCGTGTTCGATGAGCACTTCTACTCGGTGCCGTACGCGCTCGTGCACGAGGAGGTCTGGGTGCGCGCGACCACCACGAGCATCGAGGTGATGCACGCGGGGACGCGCGTGGCCTCGCACCTGCGCTCGTCCCAGCGCGGGCGGCACACGACGGTCCGCGAGCACATGCCGAGCTCGCACCGTGCCCACGCGGAGTGGTCGCCGTCGCGGATCCTCGCCTGGGCGGCGAAGACCGGCCCCGCGACGCGCGACCTGTGCGACGCGATCCTCACCGAGCGTCCGCACCCCGAGCAGGGCTTTCGCTCGTGCCTCGGCATCCTGCGGCTCGGGAAGCGCTTCGGCGAGGAGCGGCTCGAAGCGGCATGCGCTCGCGCGAACCGCGCGCACGCGCGCTCCTACCGGCACGTCGAGTCGATCCTGATCAATGCCGACGTGTCTCTTCACCGGAGCAGACCTCCCGCCGAACACGCGGACGGAACATGCGATCCCGCGCTCCCTTGGTGGGCGCATCCGGTCCCGTCGCATCACCAGCGACACCTTCAACAACGCGACGTCCAAGGGCTTCGACGATCTCCTCGCGGCGCCGTACGTCGACGCTTTCAACTACCTCGCGCCGCTCCTCTCCGCCGAGCATTTCCAAGGAGCTGTCGAACTCGCGGCACCAGGACGCGGACGGCATCGCCTCTATCCGGGCGGGGAACTCGGCATTCGCGGGATGGTCGTCGAGCAACGAGGTGCCGACGGTCGCCCATCCGCGGTAGTCCATCAGGATCCAAACGAGCTGCTCCGTTACGCAGCGAACGCTGGCTGGCCGCAGGGCGGTTGGAGACAGTCGAGCGAGATCGCTGCGAAAGAGGTCGAGGGGCGAAGAGACCGGGTTCCTGTCCTCGCCCCGAAGATGGAGGTCGCAGCGCTGAAGTGTGCGCTCCTCGCTTTTGATGAGGTCCTCGCCGACGCTGGTGCTCACCGCTTCACACGCTCTGGATGGCTGTCATCGACAATCGACGCCATCCACAACACCGTGCTGCACGGTGCCGATTCTGCCTCGCTGCTCGATCGGGTGTGCTGGGGACTCGCACCCGACGAACTCGAGAGCATCTGTCGCCTGCGCCGCGAGTTGGTCGAGGACCCTGAGACGCCATTCGAACACATCCTCATCGCGTCAGGCGATCCACGGACCGGCGCGGTGGACCTTGCGTGGGTGCTCGCTGGCATAGACGTCTGGACCTTCCGACTTACTCGCCTCTGGAACGGCCCTACGTTCACAGTGGTGGCTGGCTGCGGCACTCTCCGCGACACGCGGCGCTGGGAGCCCGCCGTGATTGAGCAGATCCGATGGCAGCTGGGGCAGCGGACTCGTGCTCGCGCCGTCCAGCGGGACCTGACCGAGCACGCCATGCAAGCAATCGCAACGGAGGTCGCTGCGCAGCGACACCGAGGCTTCCGAGCCGTTGTCGACGTCGTTGAACGCCGATCTGACGACGTCGTGAAAGGCGGCATCTTGAGCCTGTCGCGCTTCCCCGAGGCCCAACCCGTGCTGTATCCGGGGTCGACGGCCATCGCGCACGGTCTCGAGCGCCGCCTCCGTAGGCTCTTCTTTGATCAGTGTGCCGATCCAGATAATATCAACTTTCTATCCGCCACCATCTCGGCAGAGATCGCCCGACTTCCGCAAGCTGTGCAAACGCAGGTAGTTGCTCGCGAAGATGCGTTTGGTTCCGCCGTCGCCTGGAATGACTGGATCGGCTGCCACCGAAGCATCCTCGATGCGGTAGCACCGCGCTTCGGTCCTCCTGGCCACATCTACAGCATCGCGGTGAACGTGGAACCGGTCGGTAGATAGCTACCACTGGCTGGTCGAACTGGGGTTGGTCGAGGATGTCGGGCCCGGCGAGGGCACGAGTTCGACTGCCTACGCCGTCCATCTTACGGGACGCTGCTGCCTGGGCGGCGCCGGTACGTGATCGAGATGGTGCTGTCGGTCACGGCGAGGGTCACGGTCCACGATCCGGCGCGCCACTGAGCAGCGGTCGTGGTCGCCACCGATGGCTCGCCGAACTGACGGCTGAGCGATGACCGCAGCGTCGCCGCCGCTTCGGACGAGGGCACGGCCAGATCGCTGTCTCTCCAGTACACGCGCACGCGCTGACCCCGCGCCTGCTCGTCGAAGAGGAAGGTGACGGCAAAGGCCGGACCGATTGGGTAGGGCTCGATCGTGCTGGAGCAGTCCGACTGCGGTCCATCGGCCGTGGCGGCCTCGGAGAACTCGTGCCCGGCGCTACGGCACGCGCGCTCGATGCGTTCGCGCGCCCAACTCAGACGGAAGCCCCCCACTGCAGTCGGTGGGGGCGCGCGCGATGGTGGATCGGTCCAGGACCATTCCTCCGGGTCGGGTCCGGGCGTGTCTCGGCCGCGAAAGTACGCGAGACTAATCGCGCCGTCCC
Organism: Pseudomonadota bacterium; assembly: GCA_023427125.1. Classification (GTDB taxonomy): domain Bacteria; phylum Myxococcota_A; class Polyangia; order Polyangiales; family Sandaracinaceae; genus JAEZBP01. The sequence goes on from JAEZBP010000470.1 coordinate 3,447, forward strand.
CCGGGTGCAGCACGATGATCCAGGGACCAAGCGGGCCCCATCCGAGATCCTCTCCGGCCCGCCGAGGCGGGCCGTGCCGCTCCGTGAGCGTCGCCTCGATACCGCTCGCCAGGTTGTCGAGGTCGACGTGGGCTTGGGTCTCTCTGTCCCATTGCATCGTTGCGGTGCATGGCGTGTCGCCGCCGCAGAAGCGAATGATCGTCGAGGCTGGACGTGCCCAGCCAGGTGCCTCTGCTGCGGCCCACCCTTCGCACTGCACCGCATCGGGCGCCACGCCCGTGCGGTATCCGGAGCGGGTGCACGCGCGAGCGGCGCGTGCAGCGTCGTCGCTGAGGCTGAACCCCGCTACGGCACGAAGCGGCGGCGACCGTTGCGCTCGGGCCGAGGTCGGCGTGAGGAGAGCGAGCGTGCAGAGTGCTGCGACGAAGAGCGGCATGATTTCCCCGGAGAGTCGACGGTCGGTCTCAATACAATGGTTACCACAGGCGAAGGGCTACCGCGGCACATGCGGGGCGCGAGCCTCACCGTCTCGAGCCGGCCGGGCCGGTTCCGTCCACCAGGTTCCGGTCACTGTCAGCGTCCCAGCCTCGGTGCCACTCCATCAAGATGCTCGTCACGGCCGACCGGTGGTCCTGGGCAAGTCGAGTCCGATCACGACGGTTCGGTGCTCCGCGACCTGAGCGAGCACGAGACCACCGCCCGCGAGGTGCGCGTGCGGGTGTGCAACGACTCGTGGACGATCTCGCAGGAGATGCTGTCGGCGATGCAGCGGATCGGGCGCGAGCTCGGCTTCTGCCGTTGCAGCGTCAGTCCCCGACGCGCAGTGACGTTCACCCGGACCGGAGCAGCGATGACGCCCACCACGAAGGACTGGCACAAGTACGAGACGCTCGCCGCCGAGGTGCTTCGATACCCCGCCCCGGCGCCTGACGTCGAGGCGTATCTACGGCGCGTTCGGCGCGCGGTGTACGACGCCGAGATCGGCGAGGACGCCATGATCGATCTCGTCTACGCACGAGAGAACCCGGTGCTCGACCCCACGGTCTTCGCCGAGCGGGGCGCGGTCACGCGCCGGGTGTTCGCGAACCCGCTCTACCGCGTGCTGACCGACCTCCTCGATCGGAAGCGAGCTCAGCTCGGCGTCCTCGATCCGGTGGCCGCCTCAGCGCGGTACACGATGACGGTCGAAGAGGCCGCCGCCGAGCTCGACGTGAAGCTGGGCGTCGTGCTCCACGCGATCCGCGCGGGACGGCTCGGTACCTGGAAGAAGGACGGCGTCCGCTACCTGGATCCCGAGGCGGTCCAGACCTTCCGTCTATTCTTCTTGGAGCGTGCGCGGCCACCGCTGCCGGCTGCCTTGCGCGCGCGTTGGGGGCATCGGCCCGGGGTCTCGTTTCGTATCCGTGCCGACGAGATCGAGGTCGTCGCCACGCACAGGCTCCGCCAGGGCAAGGTGCTGGAGACCGTCGTGCCGCCCTTCGAGCTGGTCGCGATCAGGTTCCGCGAGCGGGAGAGGCACGCGTTCCTCGTCTTGAAGCCCAGCGACGTCGAGAACGAGCTGCTCGTCGACGAGTTCGCCGTCGCGGGCTGCTTCAAGATGGTCGACCAGGTCTCCGACCCCGAGGAGGCGGCGAGGCGATGGGAGCTCTTCCGGCCCGCGTAGTGTACTGGTTCAGCGGGAACGCGACTTCGTCAACGTTGGCGTAGACCAGAGACGGCGGGTGCGTCCGCCGTCGCGAGATCGTTGTAGCGCGGTGCTCGGCCGCGTCCAGGCTCGGCGCTTTGCGC
>JAEZBP010000511.1 GCA_023427125.1 Pseudomonadota bacterium
CCCCTCGAGCGATGCCGCGATGGAGCAGAGCAGGTGCACGATGGCCTCCGTCTGCTGGAAGGCGTACGCGCCGGCCATCGTACGGCCGCGCTCGCCGAGCTCCGAGCACGCGAGATCGAACCACACGCGCCCCGTCTCGCCCGCGACGTGGACGTAGCCCATGGCGAGGAGCGGACCGAGGTGCGGGGCCAACATCGCGGGCACCGCGTCATCGTCGGCCTCGACGCGCAGGAGGCCGTCGAGCTCGTCGCCGAAGCGCCGTCGCGGCAGGGGATCGCGCGGATCGAACGCCGAGGCGGCGCGGAGCGCTTGGTGAGGCCGCGCGAGGCGGATCTCGAAGCGCCCTCGCCGCGCGGGCGACGCCACCTCGATGCGATCCCCGCGCTCGCGCCGCGAGCCGCCGTCAGTGCGATAGCCGACCTGGATCCGCGTGGGCACGCCGTAGGGCTCGCCCTCGAGCAACGCCTGAAACGGGCGAGGGCCCGGTACGACGAGGTTGGTCTCCGGGTCCCCCTGGACGATGCGCAGCCCGAGCTGCGCCGCGATCGAGCCGACCTTCGCATGCTCGCTCGCCCGCGCCGCCGCGGCCTGGCGCCGCCGCGTCCAGAACAGATACCCGCCCACCACGAGACCGAAGACGAGGAAGGTCCCGCACGATCGAGAGAGGGTGTCGACGAGCTCCATGTGCGCTGTTCATACCGCGCAAGCATGCCGTCGATCAACGCCATGATCTCACTGGCGCATCGGCCAGACCGACGTCGGCCTCATCATGGGTGCGTGGTACTCCGGGGCGCCTTTCAGCGATCGAGGCCCAGCACGATGGGCGAGCTGCCGCTGTCGTTCGTCGGAGTCGCGACGATCGTGACCCGCTGCGAGCGCGAGAGCTCGCGGAAGGCCTCGAGCATCTCGTGCTGGACGTACAGAGGCGTGAGCGTCTCGTTGACGATCCGCTGGGCGGCGGCGCGGCCGCGCGCGTTGGTGACGACGATCTGCGCCTCCTGCTCGGCGATCTGGCGCTCGCGATCCATGCGCTCGAGGTCCTGCTCGGCCGCGAGCTTGCGCTGGATCTCGGTGTTGATCTCGGCGGGGTAGGCGAGGTTGCCGATCGAGATCGACTCCACCTCGATCGGCGTCTCCTCGAGCTCGGCGCGGAGGCGCTCGAGGATCTGCGCGCCGATGGTCTGGGTCTGGGCCTGGATGTCGTAGGCGTCGTGCTCGTGCACCACGTCGCGCACGGCGCTCCGATAGACCTGCTGCGCGGAGCGGGTGTACCACTCGGGCAGCTGCCCCTCGCCTTGCGCGGTGTCGCCGGTGCCGAAGCGCTCGATGAGCTGGCGCACCCCCTCGGGGCGGATCGAGATGCGCGCGTGCGCCTCGAAGCCGACCATGAGGTTGTCGCGGCTCAAGATGTGGAAGGCCTCGGAGTAGTTCTTCGGGCGCACGTCGACGTTGATCACCGACTGCCGCCACACCATCCCGGTCGAGGTCGGGCCCCGCTGGATGCCGACGAAGCCGGCCCGGCCGACGACGAGCGGTACGTGATAGACGTAGCCGACGTGGCCCTCGGGGGTCGTCTCGTTCGTGCAGCCAGCGGCGAGCACGAGCGCCAAGGCGAGGACGCGGCGCATCACTGGCCTCCCTGGTAGATGCGGGGGACGCCGGCGCGATCGCTGCGCGTCGGCATGACGACGACCACGCGCGCGCGCGCCACGCCGTCCTCGTCGTCGGTCTCGTCGGCGAGCGCGCGATACACCTCCGCCGCCTCGTGCTGCACGAAGAGCGGCGTGAGCGTCTCCTGCTCGATGTGCTGGGCCTCGGCCGCGCCGCGCGCGCGGACCTCGCGGATCTGCGCGTTGGCCTCGGCGATCTGCCGCTCGACCTCGCGGCGCTGGCGCCGCTGCTCGGCGGCGAGGTTCGCGACGACGCGCTCGGTGACCGACTCGGGGTAGGCGATGTTGCCGATCGAGAGCGAGACGAACTCGAAGGGCGTGCCGCGATACTCGGTGCGCAGCCGGCGCAGGACGCGGGTGGCGATCTCCTCGCTCTGATCCTTGATGGTGAAGGCCTCGTGGCGGCGGACCTCCTCGCGGACCGCGGTCACGTAGGGGCGCCGGACGTTGTTCACGAACCAGTCGGCGCCGCTGTAGTGCTCGACCACCTCCTGCACCGAGCCGCGGCGCAGGCGGATCCGCGCGTGCGCCTCGAAGCTGACCTCGAGGTTGTCCGAGCTGAAGATCTGCATGTCCTCGGTGTACGTCGCGATGCGCATGTCGATGTTCGTGACGTACTGGCGCCAGCGCCAGCCGGTCGAGGTCGGCCCGCGCTGCACCTCGATGAAGCCGCGCTGCCCGAAGACGAGCGGCTGGTGGAAGACGTACCCCTCGTGCCCCGCGGGCGTGTAGGGGTTCGAGCCGGCGGTGAGCGCGAGGAAGCCTCCGCCGACCAGCACGACCGGCAGGCAGCCGACCAGGAAGAGGCGCCTGACGCTGGGATTGCTCGGCGGCGGCCTGCGCGGTCGCTGCCCGAGAGAGACGTGAGCCATGCGCCGGACCTTACGGTGGATCCGGCCGCGCGGTCGAGGTGGTTCGCGAGAGGTCGAGCGCGGCCCGAGCGTCGCGCTGCTCCGCCATCGCGCGCCGGCTGCACAGTCCTCCCGCGGGCGCTTTCGCCCCTGGTGCGCAGCGAGCGCGCACCACCCGCGTGCAGCTGAGCCGATCTGCACCCGATTGATTACGCTGTCTCAGCTCAATGAGAGAACGTGATCAATCCGCCCCGGGAGCGCCGAGCGGAGCGGTTCCGGCTGACTGGACACCGGGGACGGGAAGCGCCAGCGCGTCAGTGCCGCGTAGCTCGGCCCGCGCGCTCGCGAAGCGCGCGCAAATCAGAAGAGCACGCCGAGGACGAGGGCGTGGTAGGTCGTGATCGGATCCTCGACGTCGAGCTCGAACGTGTAGCCGAGCTCGAAGCTGCCCGCGATGAACGTGAGGCCGATGGCGGGCCGGACGTGCCAGGCGTCGACCGAGCTCGAGCTGATCGCGATGCAGCTCTCGGTGGCGCTCGGGGTGCAGCCCTCGACGGCGCGCACGCTGCGGGTGTCGATGTCCTCGTAGCTCACCGTCAGGCCGATCGCCGGGACGATGTAGAGCGTGGTGAAGCCGCCGATGTCGACGAAGAAGCGCCAGCCGAGGAGCGACTCGACGCGCACGAGCCGGCGCTCGAGCGAGAGCACGTCTTCGCCCGGATCGTCGGTGCCGCCCATCAGGAGGCCGATGCGGTTCACCCAGCTGACGCGATCGAAGAGCGTCGCGCCGGCGGTGAGGTAGACGCCGCCGGCCGTGTTCCCGTCCTCGTCGATCGAGAGCACGCCGCCGATGCCGAGCTGGAGGCGCAGGTCGCCGAGGAAGTCGCCGGCCGGGCCCGCGTCTTCGATCAGCGTGTCGGCGCGGGCGACGCGCGCGACGAGGCCGAGGTTCGGCGAGAGCATGCCGGTCGAGGTGATGAGGCCGAGGACCCGGCCCTCGCAGTCGACGAGCGGGCCGCCCGCGTGGCCCTGGTCGAGCCCGACGTCGGCCTGGATGCCGACGTCGTTGGCCGCGCCGATCGTCCCCTGCGCCACCGACCAGCGGAGCAGGCCCTCGCCGCGCTCGCCGAGGAGGGCCGTCACGAGCGCGAAGGGGTGGCCGATCGCGACGACCGGCCGGCCGACCATCGCGCTCGTCTCGGG
>JAEZBP010000658.1 GCA_023427125.1 Pseudomonadota bacterium
AGGCCGCCGAAGCCGGGCACCGGCGCGATCGCGTAGGTGGAGAGCGCGAAGGCGAGGAGCGCGGCGTGCCGGATGCGCCGCGCGTAGCGGCCCTCCGAGCGAAACAACCAGACCACCGCGAGCAAGCCCTCGAAGGCGAGCACGGCGACGCTCATCGCGCGGGCGAGCTCTTGGATGCGCGCGCTGCCGGTGACCAGCGCGATGGGTCCCTGCGTCGGATCCGACTCGAGCGCCGAGAGGCGCTCCGCGTTGGCCAGCGCGAGCTGTCCGAGGTCCTCGCCGAGCACCCACCCGAGCGGCGCGAAGCGAGCCTCGGTCAGGAAGGTGAGGTGGAAGAAGTCGCCGCTCAGGAACTCGGGCGTGCGGAGCTTGTGCACGGTCGCGAAGAGCATCGTGAGGCCGAGCAGCATCGAGGCGGCGCGGGCGAGCGCCGGGGCGCGCGCGCCTTCGGGGGCCGAGCGAGCGGCGGCGATCGCGACGAGCCAGTAGGTCGCGAGGAAGACGTGGTTGTCGACCAGCATCCAGTTGGAGAAGAGGGCCGCGCCCATCAGGCCGGCCATCACCCACCAAGGCGCCGACCGGCGGCCGAGGGCGGGCCAGAGCAGCGCGGCGCCGGCGGCCGCGACGAGGCCCGCTTGCACGAGCGGGACGCGCAGCGAATCGAGGACGTCGGCGACGAGGTACGCGAGCACGTACGCCGCGGTGAGCGGCGCGACGATCGGCCAGGGCGATCCCTCGCCCAGCGCGTCGAGCGCGCGGCGCAGCGTCGGCGGGAGCGTCACAGTGACTCGGGCCGCGGGGACTCGGGGACAGAGCTCCAGCGGCGCACGCGCTCGGGGACGACGAGCGGCGCGTCGAGCTGGCCGTTGGGGACGAGATCCTCGCCGGGATCGAGGCGGCCATTCCGGTTCCGGTCTTCACCCTCCGGGCGGAAGCGCAGGCGCCACGCGTCGATCTGCACGCTGTCGAAGGTCGCCGGGAAGGCCATGTGCGTGCCGAGCCGATCGGCGGCCCACGCGGGGGTCATGCGGAGCTCCTCGCTCTCGCGCGAGTCGAAGTAGAAGCGCCACCCGCCGCCGCCGAGCTCCTCCCCGAGCGCGCGCAGACCGGCCTCGGTGGGGAAGTTGGCGAGCCGATCCTGCGCGAGGATCAGCGCCTCGGGCCAGCTCGCGCGGTGCGAGAGGCACTCTGCGCCCCGCGCGATGTGGACCTGGAGGACGCGCTCCTCGTTGCTCGCGAACATGGCGAAGCCGCCGCCCTTCCAGCGATGCAGCGGGCCCTGCTCGCTGAGCAGGAGCTGCGCGAGGGCGACGGCCGTGAGGAGCAGAGGGGCCGGGAGCCAGCGGCGCGCGTCGTCGAGGGGCCGGGGGGCGCGCGCTCCTTCCGGCGGTCCGCTCTCGGTCATCAGTTGATCTTAACGAAGTAGCGCACCGCTTGATAGCGCGGGCGGTTCGAGCCGGCCGCGTCGCCGTCGGTCGTGCCGGCGCCGACGGTGCCGCTGATCGGGTGCGTGTGGTTGACGTTGTTCGGTGCGCCGGTCGACTGGGTCGGCTGCCCGGTGGGGAAGTTGTCGTTTCGTTCGTCCTGCGACTCGTTCGACTGCGCGGTGTACGTGGTCCTGGTGTACGAGTGCGTGTGGCTGTGCAGCGGCGTGCCCGCCGGCGGATTGTCCGCCTGCAGCGCGAACGCGTGGGTGTGGCCGTCGTTGTCGCCGCCGCGCCCGCGCGCCGTCGCGCCCATCAGGAAGCGGTCGTCGGTCAGATCGTTCGTGACGAGCGGCAGCGACGAGGCGGCGAGGTGGCGGCCGAGCCGCGAGGTGGCGGGGATCGCGCGGCCGTCGCTCTCGAGCCAGAACGCGGGGTCGGGATCCGGCGCGTCGAAGTCGATCGCCATGATCTGCCCGAGCGGACCGGTCGGCACCGAGCTGACCGCGCTCGGGACCGAGAGGATCCGCTGACGGCCCGCGAGGGCGGTGAGGAAGCACGCGGTCGCCGGCGACGTGCGCTCACAGAGCTCGATGCCGAGGTGCAGGCGGTCGAGCTCCCAGACGTCGTCGAACGAGCCGGCGGAGGTGACGCCCTCGCCGAGCGCGACGGAGAAGTTGCCGCCGACGACGCTCACCGCGTCCTGTCGCTCGGACCACACGGCCGCCGCCGCCGGATCCGCGCTCGGGTAGATCGAGAACTGGAAGTCGTAGACCCCGTCCGCGGGGCTGCCGCCGTTCTGCACGTACCCGTGATAGGGGATCAAGTGCGAATCGGGCGGCTGGGTCTGTGCCACCACCGCGATCAGGAACGCCCCCAGTACGGTGGCAGCAATCAACGCTCGCTTCTTCATCGCGTCCTTCCCTTCATCTCGTTCGCATGTCGTGGTTGCGTCGAGGCTCTTCATCTCGATGTCACGGTGAACGTCCCGCCGCGCAGGGTCTGGCGATCGGTGGGGGTGATCGGGATCTCGCCCGTGAGGGTGAAGCCACCGGTCGTGATCTCGAAGTGATCCGACGCCGCGAAGTGACCGCAGAGCCAGAAGCCCTGGTCTGCCGCGGGGTTGAAGATCGGATCGGTGCTCGACATGAGCTGGGCGTCCGTGCAGCTGATCTCGCAATTCGCTCCGGCGAAGTTGTCGCCGCAGACACAGAGGCCGCCGCGGCACACCGCCCCCGGGCTGCATGCGGGATCGGTCGTGCTGCACGTGCAGCCCACCGCCCCCTCGGTGCAGTCCGTCGGGACGCAGCATTGCGTCGCCCCGGGCGGGCACATCGCGGAGCTCTCGCAGGCGAGGCCCGCCCCGCAGGCTCCCGCGTCGCACTCGCACATCGCGGTGCCGGGCGCGCAGGGCTCGCAGGTGCTCGTGCCCGCGTCGCACGAGTGGCCGCCGTTGCACGTGCCGCCCGAGAAGCACGGGCAGCCCTCGGTGCCCGGCGGGCAGGGGGGAGTGTCTTCACGGCACGTCCCGGCCTCACAGACGAGGCCGGCGTCGCACGAGCCTCCTTCGCACGGGCAGTCGAGGCAGCCCGTCTCGGGCGCCGCGCACATGCCGGAGCGACAGACCAGCCCGCCGTCGCACGCCCCCTCGTCGCAGCCGCACCCCTCCTCGCCGGGCCTGCAGCCGGCCTCGCAGCGGCCGTCCTCGCACGTCGCGCCGGCTCCGTACTCGGCGTCGCTCGCGCACTCGTCGTCCGAGGTGCACTCCTGGCACGTGCTCTCGGTGCAGACGTACCCGAGCGAGTCTCCGCGGCACTCCGCGGCGGTCTCACAGGCTCCGCCGGTCTCCGAGCAGCTCGCCAACGAAAGCAGCATCAAGGCGAGCAGCGCCCGCGCGATCGTGTTCATAACCTCACCTGCATGGCTCGAGAGTACGGGACGGGTAGTGTCGTATGGGGCGGCGCGGATCACGGAAATCGTTCAGGCGCTCGCCGACGCTATCGAGCGAGGGCGGGCCGCGATATCGTCCAAACGGACGATGTCCAAGCCACACCGGTGGCCACCCCGGGGCTCGGTCGCCACCGCTCCGCGGCGGCAGCTCCTCGGCCTCTCACGCGAGGAGCACGTCGAGCGCCATCATCACGACGAAGCCGACGACGAGGCTGAACGTGGCCCGCTTCTCGAGGCCGGCGCGGTGCGTCTCCGGGATGACCTCGCCGCTGATCACGAAGAGCATCGCCCCGGCCGAGAACGCCAGCGCCCACGGCAAGAGCGCCTCCACGACGCTCACCGCCAGAGCGCCGACCAGCCCGCCGATCGGCTCGACGAGCCCGGTGAGGAGCGCGATGACGAAGGCGCGGCCTCGCGTCACTCCGGTGGTCATGAGCGCGGCGGCGACCGCGAGCCCCTCGGGGAGGTTCTGGAGCGCCATGCCGGCCGTGACCGCGAGGCCGGTCGAGGTCCCCGCGCCATAAGCCACGCCCACGCTCATACCCTCCGGGAAGTTGTGCAGCGTGATCGCCATCACGAAGAGCCAGGTGCGCCCGATGGCCGGCTCGTCGATGCCCTCGCGTCCCTTCACGAAGTGCTCGTGGGGGATGACCGTGTTGAGGCCCCAGATCGCGAGCGCGCCGAGGAGCAGGCCGCCCGACGCGACGGCCACCGCGCGCACCTCGCTGCCGCTCGCGGCCTGCGCGATCTCGATCGAGGGCAGGAGCAACGAGAACACCGTCGCGCCGAGCATCACGCCCGCCGCGAGCGCGAGCATCAGCGCTCGGGCCGCCGCGCTCCACTCCGCCCGCGCCAGGATCGGCAGCGCGCCGAGCCCGGTGGCGAGCCCGGCGGCCAAGCTGCCGAGCGATCCGATCAACCAGACGGGCCACGCCTCCACTGACGAGAAGAATGGGCGGACTTGCTCGATCGCGCACGGGAAGGGGGCTCGTGTCTCAGAGAGCGTGAAATTTCTCCCGCCGCCCATACGTGGGACGCCGAGCGGAGCGGTTCCGGCTGACTGGACACCGGGGATGGGAAGCGCCAGCGGGTCAGTGCCGCGTAGCTCGGCCCGCGCGCTCGCGAAGCGCGCGCACAGCCAACTCAGTAGCGCCGCGGGTAAGGGCGCATGACGTCGCCGTGCAGGCGGCCCGCGCGCACCTGGTGGATCGCCTCGAACTGGA
>JAEZBP010000804.1 GCA_023427125.1 Pseudomonadota bacterium
ACCCAGGACGAGGCGGTGTGGGTCTGGCGCCGGATGCCCGAGCCGGGCACCGACACGCTCGCCGCATGCGCGGCGGCCGCGGCGTTCTTCCGCGCGCTCGGCGCGCACACGCTCATCGGCACCGACGAGGTCGCTGCGTTCTACGGCGAGCACGCCCAGCTGCGCGCGATGGAGGAGCTCGAGTCGCTGAGCCGCGCCGCGCAGCCTGCGTGAGCAGGCCCCAAGGTCAGCCGTCCTCGCTGACGAGCGGCGAGAAGAAGTTGTCCTTCTTGATGTACTCGTCGACGCGGAAGGCGAACTTGTAGCTCGGGGCCGCGCGCTGGTTGCAGTCGGTGCGCTCGCAGAAACGGCAGGTGGTGCCGACCGGGACGCACATCCGCTGCGGATCCACGAAGGGCATCTCGTCGGCGTACGCGAGGTGGTGCGCGAGGTCCGCGTGGGTGCCGAGGCCGATGGCGTAGACGGTGCCGCGCGCGAGCGAGCCCTGCTGCGGCTCGGCCTGCACGCGGGCGAAGCAGAAGTGGCGCGAGCCGTCGGGGAACTCCGAGTACTGCTTGTAGATCGCGTGCGGCGTGAGGAAGGCGGCGTGCACCGCCCACTTCGGGCACGAGCCGGTGCCGTGAGGGAAGCGCAGGCCGGTGGCGGAGTAGCGCTTCGAGATGTTGCCCGCGACGTCGACCCGCAGGAAGTGGAAGGGCACACCGCGCCGCGACGGGTCCGAGAGGTTCGTGACGCGATGCGCGACGGTCTCGTAGCTCGAGGCGAAGATCGCGCTCAGGCGATCGACGTCGTAGCGCGTCCGCGTGACCTGCTCGAAGAAGGCGCCGTAGGGCAGGAGCAGCGCGCCGGCGAGGTAGTTCGCGAGGTGGATCTTCAGGAGGCGCCCGGTCTCGGAGTGGCGCGCGGTGCGCTCGCCGGCGATCTCGCGATCGAGGTGCTCCTCGTCGATGAGGCGCAGCCCGATGGTGTGGGCGAGCTGGAACTTGCGGCGGTGCTCGGCCATGTCGGCGCTGAGCGTGAGCACGCCGCGCGCCGCGTCGAAGCGCCGGATGACGGAGCTCGCCCCCTCGGCGCCGACGAGCTCGACCCCGACCCCGAGGTGATCGGAGAGCGCGCGGACGAGATCCTCGCTCGTGGAGAGCGCGGCGAGCCCGATCTGCTCGCGGAACGCGTCGGCCCGCTCCTCGAGCAGCGGGAAGTAGTTGCCGTGGCTCTCGAGGAAGTCGGTGACCTCGTCGAAGGGGCTGTAGTCGAAGCCGAGCTCACCGCCCTGCCGCGCGCCGTCGTCGCGCTCGCGACGCGCGAGATCCGCGAGCAGGTGATCGAGCTGGCCGCGGGTGTTCTTGTAGAGGTTGAAGAGCGCGGTGATCGTCGTCGCGACCTTGGGCTCGGCCCCGAGGCTCGCGAGATCCTCGCGGCTGAGGCTCAGCGTCTTCAGCAGCGGCTCGTCGAGCAGGCGGGCGAGCCCCTCCTCCACCCGCGGCTCGCCGAGGCTCACCATGAACTCCTCCATGCCGACGCCGTAGATCTCGAGCGCCGCCAAGAGCAGCGGCAGCTGCACGGCGCGCTTGCCCTTCTCGATCAGGCTCAGGTACGCGGCCGAGACGCCGAGCCGGCGCGCGACCTCCCCCTGCATGAGGCCGCGCTCGAGGCGGAGCTCACGCATTCGGCGGCCGAACTGCTCGTGGGTGTCCTTCATGGTGGTCAACGAGTCGAGGGCGGATCCGACTAAAATCCTTGCGACCGAGCGCCATCGAGCGAGCGCGCGCGGCTCGGCGCAGTCAAGGAGTAAAGCGGTGCGCCGCCCTTGTCGAGTCGGCTGTCGAGTCGGCTGTCGAGTCGGCTGTCGAGCGCCGCGCTCAGATGATGATGACCGCGCAGGGGAACGAGGCGTTGACCGACTCGCCGCCGGTCTGCAGCCGCTCGCAGGCCGCCCCGGTCAGCTCGATGTGGGTCGAGTCGACCGCGCGCCAGCCGTCGGGATCGTCGCAGGTGAGCAGGTCGCCGCCGAGGCGCACGGTGCCGAGGCAAGCCAGCGCCGGATCGATCTCGCCCGAGAGCTCCAGCGTGCACGACACGACGCCGCCGATGATCTCCGAGAGCGCGGCCTCGAGGCCGCCGGTGTCGGTGGCCACCCAGAACGGCGCGTCGGGGTCTGAGCCGCCACGGCCGAGGCCGGCGTTCGCGATGTCCTGCAGGTGATCCTCACCGACGTCGGTGCCGACGCTGATCACGTACGTGCGGATGTCCATGTCGAACGCCGCATCGACCGCCGCGAGCGACTCCATCCGCCCGTGCATGTAGGCCTCCGACGAGGTGCCGCGCATCTCGCACGAGTTCGGCTCTCCGTCGGTGGCGAGGACCAGGATCGTCGGCGCCGAGCGGACCGGGGCGAGCTCGCCGAGCCGGCCGAGCACGGCGCTGATGGCGTCGCCGGTCGGCGTGTAGAGCCCTGGACCGTGCATCCGGTACTCGGTCGCGATCGCGTCGTAGTTGTCCAAGGCGGCGGGCACGGTGATCAGATCCGGGCAGCTCCCGCCGCCGCCGGACCCGGTGGTGTAGAGCACGAGGCCGAAGCGCACCGAGGGCTGCAGCGTCGAGAGCAGGCCGTCGGTCGCCAGCAGGCTGTCGCGCAGCACGACCCAGCGCGATCCGCGGGAGCTGAAGCGCGTGTCCATGCTCAGCGATCGGTCGACGACGAGGATGACGTTCGGCGTGGTGCCGGTAGCGGTGAAGTCGACCGACGCGCAGGTGTTGTCGGGCAGCGGCGCGTCGAGCGCGGGGCGCGCGTCCATGACGCTCGCACCGTCGGCGACGGCGACGCAGTGGCCCGCGGGGGCGCAGGTGGAGCCCTCCGGGCAGGGCACGTCGGGGCCGCAATCGGCGGTGCAGACGTCGGCCGCGCCGCAGTAGAGCCCGTCCGGGCAGGGCGCGCTGAAGCTGCACGGCTCACCGCATCCGTCCGGCGGATCCGCGCTCTCGCACGGTCCGGGAGCTCCGCTGCAGTCGCAGCCCACGGCGAAGGCCGCGAGGCCGGCGAGGAGGATCGAGAGCCACGAGCGCGTCATGGTCGGCATCTCCAAGAGGGGTATGCGGCGATTGTACATGAGACGGCGGGCTCCGCTCTCCGGCCACTCGGACGGCCTGCTACGCTCGCCCCGGTGCGCCTCACCGCCCTCGCCCTCGCCGTCACGCTCGGATGCACCCCCGACGTCGCCGCACGGCGCGCTCCCGTCGTCTACGGAGCGGACGATCGCACCGAGGTCTACGCGCACCCGAGCGCGGTCCACCGCGCCATCGCGGAGAGCGCGATCGCGATGGAGATCCACGAGAGGTGGATCGACGACGATGATCCGAGCGACGTCCGCATCACCTACACGCGCACGCTCGGTGAGGCCAAGGACCTCTGCGCAGGGGAGCGCTTCGCCGACCAGATCGAGCCGGGCACCTGCTCGGGCACGCTGATCGATGACCGCCACATCTTCACCGCCGGCCATTGCGTGGACGAGGCCGTCGACTGCGCCGAGTACGCCTGGCTCTTCGGCTTCCGCTACGCCGCGGCGGGCGAGCTGGCGCCGCTCGACGCGAACGACGTCTACCGCTGCGAGTCGATCGTCGCGCGCTTCGACGACGGCTTCGTCGATCACGCGTTCGTCCGGCTCGATCGGCCCGTGGTCGGGCACACGCCCGCCACCGTGCGCGTGACGCGAACCGGCCTCCCCAACGGGACGCCGCTCGCGCTGATCGGCCACCCGAACGGCCTCCCGATGAAGATCGACACCGGCGGCGTCGTGACCTTCTCCTCCGCCGGCGCGAGCTGGCTGCACGCGACGGTCGACGCGTTCGCCGGCAACTCCGGCTCGGGCGTCTTCGATGAAGCGGGTCACCTGGTCGCGCTCCTGCGCGGCGGCGAGGACGACTACGCCGACGCCGGCGGCTGCAACGTCGTGAACGTGATCGATCCGCCGCCGACCGACGACGGCGAGACGCTGACCTACCTCGCGCCGGCGCTCGACGCGTTCTGCGCGACGGGCGTGACCTCGCCGCTCTGCGGCTGCCCGCCGCCGTGCACGACCCCGCGGCCGCCGGGCGACGCCTGCGCGGAGGCTGTGTCGATCGAGGCGGTCACCCAGACGATCGAGGGGACGCTCACCGGCTACGGTCCCGACGAAGTGGGCAGCTGCGGCGGCGCCGGCCCCGATCGCGCGTACGCCTTCACCCTGCCCTCGCGCGCCCGCCTCGTGGCCCGCTCGAGCGGCTTCGACACGATCCTCCACGTCCGCGCGGGCTGCGACGGCGACGAGCTCGCCTGCCACGACGACGTCGACACCGACACCGATCGCGGCTCGCGCCTCGACGCGATCCTCGAGCCGGGCGCGTACGTGCTCTTCCTCGACGCCTACGACCACCGCGTCGGCGCGTTCACGCTCGAGCTGACCTTCACGCCCATCGCCGCACCCGACGCCGGCACCGACGCCGGCGCCGCGCAGCCGAGCGACGGCGGCGACACACCTCCTCCACCCGATGGGGGGCCGCCTCTCCCGCACGATCCGAGCTGCGGCTGCCGCGCGGCAGGGACGCCGTCGTCGTCGAGCGCACTGCTGCTCGTGCTGGGCGTGCTCGCGTCCTGCTCGGTCCTGCGCCGCCGCTGACCGGCGCGCGATCCGCTCAAGCGATATGGGACAGCGGTGCGTCGTCGACCGCCCGCGCGAGCTCGGCGCGGCTCCCCACGTGGAGCCGCTCGTACACCTGGCGGAGGTGCGTGCGCACCGTCGGCAACGCCATCGCCTTCATGACGGCGATCTCCTTGGCCGTCGCGCCCGCCGCCGCGAGCGCCGCGATCTCGCGCTGCATCCGGGAGAGCACGTAGGTCGGGTGGAGCGGCAGTGACGGGATCGGCTCGAGGCGGAGGAGGTAGCGCGGCTCGCCGGCCCCCATGAGGCGTGTCCAACGAACCCGCTGGCCGGCGAGCAGCTCCGGCCCCGTCCCGCACGCGCCCACCCGCCTGGCCCACGCGGCCAGCTCCTCGGCGACGTGAGGCAGCGCGAGCACCCGGCGCGCCACCTCCGAGGCGAGCTCCACCGTGCCGTCCGCGCGCACCACGAGATCGCTCGGCTCATCGGGCGCGCGCGCGCGCTCGAACGCCTCGGCCGCGATCAGCGCGTCGGCGATCGCGCCGGCGAGCGGCGCGACCCGCCGCAGGTCTGCCCGCGCGAACGTCGGCTCGCCCGGCCCGCGGAGCACGCCGACGCACGCGACGAAGGCATCCTCGTGGCACACGGCTAAGGTCATCTCATCGTGGATTCCATACGGCTTCCAACATTTCCGATAGAGTGGCGTGTGCCACAGCTGGGTCTGTGGATCGATGAGGCTCCGCAGCGGCACGAAGCGCCGATTCCTTCGCGGATCCGGCACTCGCGGGTCGCCGTAGAGCCACGGGATGCGGCCCTCGACGCGCCGCGTGACGAGCTCCTCCGGCGCGCCGCGCACGATCCAGCGGGTCGGCAGCGGCTCGCCGTCGAGCGAGCCGAGGCTGTACCAGACCCCGGCCGAGCTGCCGGTCAGCTCGCGCAGCACCTCGACGACGTAGGTCCGCAGGCCGTGTGGATCACTGCGAAATCCACCGCGGAGCGCGGCAAGGATCGCATCGAATGCCGTCATGATGCTCGGGTAGTGCCGAAACGATCCCAGCGGATCACTCGACCTATGACGAAATTTCTCGACCCAGCGCCGGCCGCCCCATGCGACCCTGCGCATCGTGGATGTCGGGGCGCGCTACCGATTGGACCGACCGCTCGGACAGGGCGGGATGGGCGCCGTGTACCTCGCGCACGACGCGGGGCTCGATCGCCCGGTGGCGCTCAAGCGGGCGCAGCGCGACGAGTCGCTCGACCTCCTCCGGTTCAAACGTGAGTTTCGCGCAATTGAGCGGCTCACTCATCCGAACCTCGTGCGCCTCTACGAGCTCGGCTCGGACGATGCGGGGCTCTACTACAC
>JAEZBP010000836.1 GCA_023427125.1 Pseudomonadota bacterium
GGACGCACGCCCCGACGAGCCGAGCTGGGCGCCGGTGCTGCGCCGGCGTGGCCTCTCCGACGGAAAGACCCGCGAGGTGCTGGAGGCCGAGCGCACCCTGCGCGCCAAGGTGCTCCCCGCGCTCGACAAGGACGTGGGCGCCGCCGAGGGTGAGCTCTTCCAGTCGCTGATCACCGCCCGCCGTCACGTCGATCGCGTGCTCGCTCCGGCGTCGATGACCACCGGCCAGCTCGCCTGGACCCGCGCCTCGCGCATCGGCTTCGCCGCGTTCTTCGCCGCGGTCGCGATCTTCGGCATCTACCTCCTCCTCAAGCCGGCGGTCGGCGTCGAGGCCACCGCGTCGGCCCACTTCAACAACGACTTCGTGGCGGCCAAGGCGATCGACGGGGACGCGGCCACCGAGTGGCTCCTGCCGAACGGTGAGGCGGGCTGGCTCGACGTCCGCATCACGCCGCCGCAGCGCATCGACACCGTGCGCCTCAAGAACTCCCACAACCGGCACTACAACGACCGGGCCACCCGCGAGTACACGATCGACCTCATGTCGGGGGATCGCGTCGTCCGCTCGATCCCCGGGGAGTTCCCGACGCTCTCGCCCCGCCCCGAGGGGGTCGAGCACGCGGCGGGGGTCGACGACGTCGACCACATCCGCATCAACGTCCGCTCGTGGCACCGCGTCGGCGGCGGCCTCGCCGACGTGGAGTGGGATTGAGCAGAATCGCCCGTAATCCGGGCCTTTTGAGCCCCTCGGCGCGGTCCTTGCCCTCGGACGTCGAGGTGACTATGTTGCCGAACCATCGAACGGCCGAGCGGAAAATCGTTGGCTGCGTCTCTCTCTCGAGGGGCAGGCATCGAGGGTGTCACCGGAGTGGTCGCGCCCTAAGCTCAGATAGTGCAGTCCCGTGAACGGCTCGTTCGAACGCACAGGTGAATATGTCTGACGACCAGAGCGCGCCCGAGGTCTCTGAGCAGGACTTGAACTTCGGCGACGAGCTCGCCGTCCTGCCGATCCGCAACGCAGTCCTCTTTCCCGGCGCCGTCGCGCCCTTCGACGTGGGGAGGGAGAAGTCCGTCGCCCTCGTCGAGGAGATCGACGGCCTCTCCCAGCCGGTGATCGCCATCTTCGCCCAGCGCGATCCGACCACCGACGATCCGACCGGCGCGGACCTCTACCCGGTCGGCGTCGCGGCCCGCGTCTTGAAGGCGCTCAAGCACAGCTCCGGCAACTACAGCCTCATCCTGCAGGGCCTCGTGCGCATCCGCCTCGAGGGGATGCAGCAGGAGAGCCCGTTCCTGCGGGCGCGCATCTCGCGCCTCGACGAGCCCACCGGCGAGGACGTGGAGACCGAGGCGCTCGCGATGAGCCTGCGCGACATCGCCAAGCAGGTCATCCAGCTCATGCCCGAGCTGCCCCGCGAGGCGAGCTCGCTGATCGACTCGATCCAGGAGGCCGGCCAGCTCGCCGATCTCGTGGCGGCCAACCTCGACGCCCCCGTCGAGGAGAAGGCGACGCTGCTCGAGACGATCGAGGTCAAGGAGCGCATCCGCAAGGTGCTGCGCCTGCTGACCCGCCAGCTCGAGATCCTCAAGATGCGCGAGCGGATCAACTCGCAGATCAAAGAGGAGATGGGCAAGAACCAGCGCGAGTACGTCCTGCGCCAGCAGCTCAAGGCCATCAAGGAAGAGCTCGGCGAGGAGGACGGCGACGCCGGCGACCTCGACGTGCTCGACGAGCGCATCACCAAGCACAACCTCCCCCGCGAGGCGGAGGAGGTCGCGCGCAAGCAGCTCAAGCGCCTGCGCTCGATGCAGGTGGGCAGCGCCGAGTACACGGTGGTGCGCACCTACATCGACTGGATCCTCGACATCCCGTGGACGAAAGAGACCACCGACAACCTCGACATCCCATCGGTGCGCAAGGTGCTCGACGAGGACCACTCGGGCCTCGAGAAGGTCAAGAAGCGCATCGTCGAGTACCTGGCGGTCCGCAAGCTGAAGAAGGACAAGAAGGGCCCGATCCTCTGTCTGATCGGCCCGCCCGGCGTCGGTAAGACCTCCCTCGGCCGCTCGGTCTCCCGGGCGCTCGGGCGCAAGTTCGTGCGCATCAGCCTCGGCGGCGTGCACGACGAGGCGGCCATCCGCGGCCACCGCCGCACCTACGTCGGCGCCCTCCCCGGCCAGGTCATCCAGGGCATGAAGAAGGGCTCGACGATCAACCCCGTCTTCATGCTCGACGAGATCGACAAGATCGGGCACGACTTCCGGGGGGATCCGGCGGCCGCGCTGCTCGAGGTGCTCGACCCCGAGCAGAACGACACCTTCGCCGATCACTACCTCGAGATCCCCTACGATCTCTCGAAGGTGATGTTCATCGCGACCGCGAACGTCGGCGACACCATCCCGCCGCCCCTCCGCGACCGCATGGAGATCATCGAGATCCCCGGCTACACCCGCCGGGAGAAGCTCGACATCGCGGTCGACCACCTCATCCCGAAGCAGATCGAGGAGCACGGCATCAAGTCCGGCCAGCTCACGATCGGGCGCACCGCGATCGAGACGGTCATCGACAGCTACACCCGCGAGGCCGGCGTCCGGAACCTCGAGCGCAAGCTCGCGGGCGTCATCCGCGGCGTGGCGGTGAAGATCGCCGAGGGCAACGAGGGGCCCTACACGGTCGACGATGCCGAGGCCGTGCGCGAGTACCTGGGCGCGCCTCGCTACACCTCCGAGGTGGCCGAACGCACCGAGGAGACCGGCGTCGCGACCGGGCTCGCGTGGACCGCGGTGGGCGGCGAGATCCTCTTCATCGAGGCGACCCGCATGCACGGCACCGGCAAGCTCCAGCTCACGGGCCAGCTCGGCGACGTGATGAAGGAGTCGGCGCAGGCCGCGCTGAGCTGGGTGCGCACGCGCGCCAAGCAGCTGCGGATCGACGAGGGCTTCCTCGAGAAGCACGACATCCACATCCACATCCCGGCGGGCGGCATGCCCAAGGACGGGCCGAGCGCCGGCGTGACGATGATGAGCGCGCTGGTCTCGCTGCTGACCGGCATCCGCATCCGCCACGACGTCGCGATGACCGGCGAGATCACCCTGCGCGGGCGGGTGCTCCCGGTCGGCGGCATCAAGGAGAAGGTCCTCGCGGCCCACCGCGCGGGCATCAAGCGGGTCATCCTCCCGGAGCGCAACGTCGCCGACCTCGAGGAGGTCCCGAAGGAGATCAAGAGCGAGCTCGAGTTCATCGGCGTGACCCACATGACCGAGGTGCTCAAGCTGGCGCTCGAGGAGCCCGAGAAGCTGGATCTGCCGGCGATCGAGCTCGAGGAAGACGAGCGCAGCGGCGCCAAGCACGCGAAGCAGGCCGCGCCCCCCGCGCCCTGAGCTCCTGCACCAAAGCACGCTGATGCGGCCGGCTCCCGACCAGGGGCCGGCCGTGTCGCGTTGGGGGCCTCGTGGTAGGCTGCAGGCGTGACTGAGCTCGCTCGGCAGCGTTTCTCATTCTCTGAGTACCTCCGCTTGGAGGAGGAGAGCGGAGTCCGTCACGAGCTCTTCGATGGCGTCGCGTACGCGATGGCGGGTGAGAGCCCGGAGCACGCCGCGGTCACCGCGAACATCATCAGGCACATCGGGAACGCGCTCGAGGGACGTCCCTGCCGCGTGTACACCCCCGACCTGCGAGTTCGAGTCGCCGAGACGGGGCTCACGACCTATCCGGACGTGTCCGTCATCTGCGATGACATCGAGACCGATCCGGAAGACAGGCAGGGGCAGACCGCGCTGAACCCCACGCTGTTGGTGGAGGTGTTGAGCCCATCGACCGAGACCTACGATCGCGGCGAGAAGGTCGCGCACTACAAGCGCATCCCCTCGGTGCGCGAGATCATGCTGGTCGCTCACGACGAGCACCGCGTGGATCTCTGGCGCCGGACGAAGCGCGGATGGACGCAGCGCGTGTTCCCTGATGGCGAGGACGTCGAGCTCACGAGCCTCGAGTGCGCCCTCCCCGTCCGAGACATCTACTTCAACGCGTTCCCGGCTCGTCGAGAGGATTGAGCCTTCGCGCGAGCGGCGGTAGCGTCGCTCCGTGCTTCGGGCGACGACGCTGAGTGTGTGCGCGGTCGCGCTCGCGCTCGCCGGCTGCGACGGCGAGGTGATCGAGGCGGGCGGCTGGTCGATCGTCATCCTGCCCGACACGCAGTACTACGCGCGCAGCTACCCCGAGACCTTCGCCGCGCAGACGGCGTGGATCCGCGATCAGGCCGACGCGCTCGATCTGCAGCTCGTCCTGCACGCCGGCGACATTACCGACGACAACAGCCAGACGCAGTGGCAGGTCGCGCGCGACGCGTTCGACAGCATCGAGGGCGAGGTGCCCTACGTGCTCGCCATCGGCAACCACGACATGGGCCCGCTCGGCTCGGCGCGCACGCGCGACACGCTGCTCCACGAGTACTTCCCGCCGAGCGCGGCGATGGCGCAGCGCGGCTTCGGCGGGCTCTTCGACCCGGCGCGGCTCGACAACGGCTGGCACCTCTTCGAGACGCCCGACGGGCCCTGGCTCGTGCTCTCGCTCGAGTTCGGGCCGCGCGCCGAGGTCGTGGCGTGGGCCGACGAGGTCCTCCGCGCGCACCCGAGCGTGCCGACCATCCTCCTCACCCACGCGTACCTCTACTCCGACGACACGCGCTACGACATCGCGAGCCGGCCCGATCAAGAGTGGAGCCCGCACCACTACGGCGTCCGCGATCTGCCGGGCGGGGTGAGCGACGGCGAGGCGCTCTACCAGGCGCTCGTGCGGCGCCACGATCAGATCGACTTCGTCTTCTGCGGCCACGTGCTGAACGACGGCCTCGGCCGGCTCACGAGCCCGCAGGACGGCGGCGGCGTCGTGCACGAGCTGCTCGCCGACTACCAGGTGCGCGAGCGGGGCGGCGAGGGCTACCTGCGCCTCCTCACCTTCCACGAGGATCGCGTCGAGGTGCGCACGTACTCGCCCGTCACCGGCCTCTACCTCGACGACCCGGACAACCGCTTCAGCCTGCCCCTGCCCTGATCAGAGCCGGTACCACGTCAGCTCGTGGCGGTTGTGGCTCAGGTGCGCGAGCTCGCTGCCCTCGATCGCGGCGAAGCGGCGGGCGGTCTCGTGATCGGTCTCGTGCTGGAATTTGATCGTGCAGACGAAGCGCCGCGCGGCGCCGGCCTTCATCCAGCGCTCGACCAGCGCGTAGAGGCGAGCCGGGTAGCAGATCACGTCGGAGAAGAGCCAGTCGACGCTCCCCACGCTCTTCGGATCGAGCCCGAACGCGCTCTCCATTCGATGCTCGACGTTGTCGAGCGCGGCCACCCTCGGCTCGAGCGGCGCCTTGTCCACGCTGATCACCCGCGCGCCTCGCTCGGCGAGCGCCCACGTCCAGCCGCCCGGCGCGCTGCCGAGGTCGAGGCAGAGCTCGCCGGGACGAGGCCACGCGCGCGTGAGCGTGAAGAGCTCCCAGAGCTTCAGGTACGCGCGGCTCGGCGGGCCGAGCTTGTCCTCGACGAAGCGCACCTCGCCATGGGGGAACGGGCTCGAGCAGCGCGCCGCGTAGAGCAGCGTGTCGCGATCGAGCAGCGTCCACGAGCCGAGCGGCGCGCTCGGCAGCTCGGAGTAAGGCGCGATCTCGCGCGACTTCACGACCGGCAGCTCGGCCTCGATCAGCGCCGCGCGCCGGTGGTGATCGTGCGAGTAGAGCGCCCAGTTGCGCTGCACCGCGCGCAGGGACCGCGCCGCGTCCTTGATCGACGCGACCGGCACCCGCACCGGATCGAGCCACACGTTCTGCGCCCACGCGACCTCGCGCGCGGGGCCCGGCGCGAGCATCAAGCGCCCGTAGCGCTCGGCGACGTCCCCGAGCTCCGCCTCGAGATCGCGCTCGAATCCCTCCGGCGCGAGGTACGCCGTGACGCTCATCGCGCGAACCGACGCCAGTGCTCGCCGAGCAAGATCGCCGCGGCGCTCGAGACGTTGAGGCTCTCGACCGCGCCGGTGCCGGGGATGGCGATCGTCATCGTCGCCAGGTCGCGCACCTCTCGGCTCAGGCCCTGGCCCTCCGCGCCGAGGAGGAAGACGCAGCGCCTCGGGAGGGCCGCCTGGTAGAGATCCTCCTCGGCCTCCTGCGTCGCGGCGACGATCGCGAAGCGCGACGCGAGCGCACCGAGCGACAGGAGCGGATCGCGCCAGCGCAGGAGCGGGACGTGCTCGGCGCCGCCCTCCGCGACCCGCGCCGTAGCGCCGGACGGGCTCGGCACGCGCTCGAGCGCGCCGGCCAGCGCGACGCAGCCGAAGTGCGCGGCGGTGCGCAGGATCGCGCCGACGTTGTGCGGGTTCTCGACGCCATCGAGGTAGAGCAGGCAGCCCGCGCGATCTCCCGCCCGGAAGGGCGCGAGCAGGGCCGCCTCGTCGGGCACGGGCAGCGGGCGCGCAGAGAAGCAGACCCCCTCGTGGTGCTGGCTGCCCGCGACCTTCGCGAGCTCTTCGTCGCCAACGATCCGATAGGGCAGGCGCCGCCGCGCGAGCTCGCGCAGCACGTCGCCGAGCTCGTGGGCGACCTCCTCCGTGACGAAGGCCCGCCGGATGTCGTCGGGCCGGCTCGCGAAGAGCGCGAGGCACGCGTTTCTCCCATAGAACTTCGCGTCGCGTGCGGCCATCGGCGCGGAGCATACTCGCGCGCGCCGTCGGCGTCGGGCAAAACCCCGGGTCTCGCGTCACAGGCGCTGCGTACGCTTCCTCGAGGAGGGTCACCTCATGTCGACATCGCTCGTGCTCGCGGCCGCCGCCTTCGCGGGGTCGCTCGTCCTCATCGGCACGCCCAAGGCGCGGGCCTTCGCGATCGGCGCCGCCGTGGTGAGCGGGCTCATGCTCACCATCGCGCTCGGCATCGTCCGCCTCTCGTTCGCGCACATGGACCTCGTCTTCGCCGTGGCGCTCGCCGTCCTCGGCGTGCTCCTGATCCTCCGCGTCGACGCCAAGGCGAAGGTGATCGCCGCCACCGTCATCGCCGCGATCGGCTCGCTGCAGGCGCTGGCGATCCTGTTCTGACCCGGCGCCGAGGCGGCGCGTTCGCGTCGTGGCTCGGAGGGGCTCGCTCCTGTAGATTCGGCCGCCATGGGAGACGTGCCGGAGTTCGCGAGCGCGCGCCTGGGGACGCGCATCGCCGGGAAATTCCGGCTCGAGCGGGTGCTCGGCATCGGCGGGATGGGGGTCGTGTACCAGGCCGTCAACGAGGCCACGTCGCGGCGCTTCGCGATCAAGATCGTGCACCCCGAGGTCACGCGAGACCCGGCGGGGCGCGAGCGCATCGCGCGCGAGGCCACCGCGCCGAACGAGATCGGCCACCCGGGCCTGGTCGACGTGTGGGACGCAGGGACCGATCACGACGGCACGCTCTATCTCTGCATGGAGCTGCTCGAGGGGAGCTCGCTCCGCGAGTGGCTCGCGACGGATGAGGCGACGATCGGCCGGGCGGTCTCGCACGTGCTCGCGGCGCTCGAGCCGCTCGCCGCGGCCCACGCCAAGGGCTTCATCCACCGCGACCTCAAGCCCGAGAACGTCTTCCTCGCGAAGCTCGTCGACCCGCGCGCGGAGGGCCGCGCGACAGACCGCGTGAAGCTCGTCGACTTCGGCCTCGTGCGCCGCACCGACGCGACGAGCGCCTCGGTCACCGGGACCACGATCGGCACCGTCCACTACATGAGCCCCGAGCAGGCGCGCGGCTCCTCGCAGGCGACCGCCGCCTCCGACGTGTGGTCGGTCGGCGTGATGCTGCACGAGATCGTCGCCGGCGCGCGGCCCTTCGAGGGCGAGTCCGCGCTCGACGTGATGATGAAGGCCACGAGCGATCCGCACGTCCCGGTCGCGGAGCGCGCCCCCGACGTGCCGGCCAGCCTCGCGGCGCTGATCGACGAGTGCCTCGCGAAGGATCCGCTCGCGCGGCCGCGGGATGCGTCGGCGCTCTCGGCGCGGCTCACGAGCGCGCTCGAGGAGCTGCGCGCGAGCGACGCGTGGGCACGGCCGGTCGATCGCGCGCACTTCGCGAGCGAGCTCCCGAAGACGCGGGGCGCGACGCAGCCGATGGCGGGGCCCTCGTCCGGC
>JAEZBP010000845.1 GCA_023427125.1 Pseudomonadota bacterium
GGGCCGCCATCGGGCACGACGCTCGGGCGCGCGTAGCACTCGCCGAGGCGGCAGACCTGATCGTCACCCGGGCACTCGATGTTCCGGCACGGGTCGTCGACGCACGCGCTGGCCGACGGATCGCAGACCTGCCCGGTCTCGCAGACCATCCCACGGCACGGATCCTCGATGCACTCGCCGCTCTCGGCGTCGCAGAGGCGACCGCTCGCGCAGCTCGTCTCGCAGCCGGAGCGCTCGCAGCGACCGCCGCGGCACACGTCGCCGAGGCCGCACTCGACGCCCGCGCAGCTCCCGATGCAGTCGCCCTCGCGGCAGAACTCACCCGCGTCGCAGCTCACGCCGGCGCACGGATCGCTCATGCACTCGCCGGCCACGCAGATCTCCGCGTCGGCGCACAGGTACGGGAGGAAGATGCAGTTGTTGCCGACGCAGGCGCCGTCGGTCCGGCGGCACACGTTGGGCGCCTCGCAGCTCAGCGTGTCGCACACCGGGATGCACTCGCCCTCCTCGCAGATGTTGCGCGTGCCGTCCTCGCCGCGCGCGCACTCGACGCCGAAGCACGCGTCCTCCACGCAGAAACCGTCGACGCATCGGTCGCCGGGGGGGCAGCGCCCGCCGAACTCCGTGACGATGCAGGGCACGCTGCAGCGGCCGCCGCGGCACACGCCGCCGGCACAGAGCTCGCCATCGTCGATCGTGCCGTTGCAGTCGTCGTCGATGCCGTTGCAGACCTCGGTCCCGGGGAGCACCCCGCCAACGCACTGCAGCGAGCCGGCGATGCAGCGGATCGCCCCCTCCTCGCAGACGCCCTCGGCCATGCCGCAGGCGACGCCCTCGCCCGGGATCGGCGCCTCGTCGATCCGCGTGTCGCAGTCGTCGTCGAACCCGTTGCACTCCTCGGGCGCGCCGACGGTCGCGCCGTCGCACTCGATCATGCCCGCGCTGTTGCAGATCGTGATGCCGGGCAAGCACGTGCCCATCGCGCTGCCGCAGGTGCGGCCGACGTCGATCGGATCTTCATCGACCGTCCCGTCGCAGTCGTCGTCGAGCCCGTTGCAGAGCTCGGCGCTCGGGTCGGTCGCGCCCGCGCACACGGGGCTCCCGGCCACGCAGATCGTTCGGCCGAGATCGCAGACGCCGACGTCGGTCGTGCCGCAGGACACGTCGACGTCGGTCGGCGCGTTGTCGGAGATGCCGTCGCAGTTGTCGTCGAGCGCGTTGCAGAGCTCGTCGGTCGGGCCGACGGCGCCGATGCACACGAGCGATCCGCTCATGCAGACCTCGGTGCCCGCGCGGCACTCGCCGACGTCGCTCCCGCACGAGTCCCCGGCGTCGACCGGGTCGTCATCGGGCGTGCCGTCGCAGTCGTCGTCGAGGCCGTTGCAGGTCTCGGGCGTCGGGCCCACACCGCCGACGCAGGTCTCGATCGCGCCGAGGCAGCGCAGCCGCCCGGGCTCGCACTGGCCGACGCTGCTTCCGCAGCTGCCGAGATCGGTCAGGCCCTCGTCGACGTCTCCGTCGCAGTCGTCGTCGAGCCCGTTGCACGCCTCGGGCATCGAGGCGTCCATCGAGCCGCCCGGCGCGCTCGAGCAGCGCGTCCCTGTCGGCCCGGCGCACTCGGTGACGCCGACGCCGCACGCGCCGAGGCCGACGCACGCCGATCCGAGCATGAAGGTCTCGTCGACCGCTCCATCGCAGTCGTCGTCGAGCGCGTTGCAGCGCTCGGCGCTGCCCGCGCCCGGTGTGACGTTGCAGACCGGCCCGCCCGCGGCGCACACCGTCGCGCCGCTCCGCTGGCACACGCCCACGCCGACCGAGCAGGCGGCGCCGACGTCGGTCGGCGACTCGTCGGTCGCGCCGTCGCAGTCATCGTCCGCGCCGTTGCACAGCTCGACCGCCGTGCCGGTGCTGTCGGTGCACTGGATACCGGCGGCCCCCGCGCACACCGTCACCCCCTCCGCGCAGAGATCGCCGTCCGGGCCGTCGCAGGCGACGCCGAGCCCCGCGACGTCCTCGTCGGTGTCGCCGTCGCAGTCGTCGTCGAGGCCGTTGCAGAGCTCCGCGTTGGCGCCGGTCGCGTCGCTGCACGAGAGCTCGCCGCTGCTGCTGCAGACCATGAAGCCCTCGTGGCAGAGGTCGGCGTCGGGCCCGTCGCAGCTCGCGCCCGCGTCGATCGGCGCGTCGTCGACCGTGCCGTTGCAGTTGTCGTCGAGCCCATTGCACGTCTCGTCGGTCGGCGAGACCGTCGATCGACAGATGAGGACGCCCGCCTCGCAGACCGTAGCGCCCTGCTGGCAGATGCCGTCGCGTCCCCCGCCCTCGCAGGCGGGGCTGCTGATGCCGTCGCAGGTGCAAGCCACGCCGTCGTCCGAGAGGGACGGATCGGCTCCGTCGACGAGGCCATCGCAGTCGTCGTCGCGGCCGTTGCAGACCTCGAGGCCGGGCACGCAGGGCGGCGTCAGCCCCGTGACCTGGATGAGCATGTCCTCGAAGTCGTTGTCGCCGCCGCGGAACAGATCCTCGAAGCCGAAGTAGAAGCGATCGGTCACGCCGGGCAGGCGCGACTGATAGACGAGGTGGTGGACGAAGTCGCCGTCGTTGTTGAGGTCGCGCTGCGTGAAGTAGATGCGCCCGAAGTGCCGGTTCGACCCGACGAAGTCGCCGCAGTTGTTGCTCCCCGAGTAGCCCTCGGGCGAGATGAGGTAGAAGCCGATGAAGCCGCCCTTGTAGCGGCCGGCCGCCTGCTCGACAGCGAAATTGACAGTCGTCGTCGCCTTGGGTGCGCCACCGCTGCCATTGCTGTCGTCGCCCCCCGCGTTCGCGTTCTGCACGTAGCCGCCGACCGGCGGCGTGCCGTACGCGGCGGCGGCGGCGGTGTGCCCGCCGGTGCCGACCGGCACGCCGCAGCCGAAGATCGGGTGCAGGTTGGCGGTGTTCGTGACGTCGTCGCCGATGTTGTAGTAGCCGAAGCTGTTCTCGTAGCCGGCGCCCTCGGCGACGTCGAGGAAGCTCACGGGGTTCGCGGTGTTCGGGAGGAAGATCTCGGGCAGCTGGGCCGCGTCGAGCACCGCGTGGATCGACCCGCTCACGCCCTCGGCCTGGTCGAGGCACACCTGCATGTTCCCGAGGCAGGAGCTGCCCGTCATGGTGGGCACGATCGTTCCGTCGACCTGCACCACGGTGGCGAGCGCGTCGGTGCTGGCGAAGGCGCCGCCGACGAGCGCGACGGCGCAAAAGAGGGCGAGCTGGCGGGCGCGCTGCATCGAGCGACCTCCAAAGCGAAAGGCGTGGGGGCGGGGCGGGGACCCGGGACCGGTTCATCCAGACGGGGCGGACGGGAACAGAATGACGGTATTCGACCGCGAGGTAAAGCCCTGCGTGAAAGAAACGAAAAAGCCCACGCATCCGGGGGGATGCGTGGGCTCGAGGACGAAGCCGACGAGCGCTCAGCGGGTGGCAGCTCGCTCGGCGTCGCGCCGGCGCCCTTCGGCGAGCACGCGCGCCGGCGGCTCCTTCAGGTCCCACACGAGGCCGACCCAGCTCATCGCCTTGAGGATGTAGTAGGTGATGTCGATCTCCCACCAGTAGAAGCCCTGGCGGCAGCTGTTCATGTAGTGATGGTGGTTGTTGTGCCAGCCTTCACCGAAGGTCAAGAGCGCGAGCCAGAGGTTGTTCTTGCTGTCGTCTTTGGTCTGGAAGCGGCGGCTTCCGAAGACGTGACAGAGAGAGTTGATGGTGAACGTCGAGTGCCAGGTGACCACGGTGGAGAGGAAGAAGCCGATGAACAACCCGGACCAGCCGAAGAGGGCCCACACGGTCAGCGCGGTCACGACCGGCGGCAGCAGCCAGTACTTGTTCAGCCAGCGGAGCTCGGGGTACTTCGCGAAGTCCTGGATGCGCTTCCAGTCGGTGTCGCCCGCGTCCTCGTAGATCCAGCCGACGTGCGCGTGGAAGACCCCGTCCTGCCGGACCGAGTGCAGATCGCGCTCGGTGTCCGAGAAGAGGTGGTGCGCGCGGTGATGCGCGGCCCACCAGAGCACGCCCCGCTGCGCGCTCATCTGCGCCACGAAGGCGAGGATGAACTGGAAGACCCGGCTCGTCTGGTAGGTGCGGTGCGAGAAGTACCGGTGATAGCCGGCGGTCACCGCGAAGATGCGCAGGAAGAAGAGCGCCGCGCACACGACGAGCGCCTCGACCGTGACCCCCGACCAGATCGCGCCGAACACGGCGACGTGGCAGGCGAACCAGATCGACATCGAGCCCCACTCATAGCGGTGCTTCCTGCGCGGCGTCGCGGAGGAGGCAGCCGTCTCGCTCGAATCTTCGGGGCTCGTGATGAGCGCCCCGGGGACGCTCGGCGACGCAGTCTGCATGGAGATGACCTTAGGATCCTCCGCATCGGGCGTCGGTCATCGTTCCGTCGCACCCCGTCATCGTTCGGTCAGGGTTCGTCACGGTTCTGTAATTCCCCCGCAAATCACCGCGTGAGGACCGCCGAGGGGAGCGGTTCTCGCTGGCGGGACACGGGGGACCTTAGGGGACGAATTTGTAGCCAGCGCCGCGCACGCTCAGGAAGTGGCGGGGGCGCGCCGGATCGATCTCGAAGTGGCGGCGCAGGCGCGAGATGAAATTGTCGACGGTCCGAGCGGTCGTGTAGTTGCGGAGCTTCCACACGTGCTCGAGCAGCTCCTCGCGGCTGATGACGCGGCCCGGGTTCTCGACGAAGTAGCGCACCATGTCGAGCTCGAGGCGGGTCATCTTGAGCGCCTCGCCGTCGACCACGACGTCGTACGAGTCGAAGTCGATCACCGCGCGGCCGAAGGTGACGCGGCTCGAGCGCGGCGGCGTCTCCTCGTGGCGCTCCCACTGGCGCCGGCGCAGGAGCGACCGCACCCGCGCCAACAGCTCGTCGAGCTCGAAGGGCTTCACGAGGTAGTCGTCCGCGCCCACCTCGAGGCCGTGCACGCGATCCTCGGCCGCCGCGCGCGCCGTGAGCATGATCACCGGGGTGTAATTGCCGGCGCTGCGGATCTTGCGGCAGAGCTCGAAGCCGTCGACGTCCGGGAGCTGCACGTCGAGCACGATCGCGTCGTACGCGTCGCGCTGGAGCAGGTGCTCGCCGGCCTCGCGCGCGGTGCCTGCGAGATCCACCGCGTACCCCTCGAGCTCGAGGTTGAGCTTCAGGCCGGCCGCGAGGTGCTCCTCGTCCTCGACGACCAAAAGGCGATACGTCGGCACGTCGATGATCCTCAGTCCGGACGGGGGCGCACGGCGGCCGGGAGACTGACACGCATCGTCGTGCCGCGCCCGACGCCATCCGAGAACGCTTCGACCCGCCCGCCCAGGTTGCGCACGAGGGCCGAGACCACGAAGAGCCCGAGCCCGGTGCCGCGCCGGCTGCGCACGCTCTCGTTCTCGACGCGATAGAAGCGATGGAAGACTCGCTTGAGCTCCTTCTCGGGGATACCGATCCCGCGGTCCTTGACCTCGAGCACGATCCCGCCGCGCTCGGCCTTCTGCGCCTCGACGGTGACGTCCAGGCTCTCGCCGTCCGAGTACTTCACCGCGTTGTCGATGAGGTTGCGGATCACCACGACCATCGCCGCGCGGTCGGTGTGCACGCTGAGCGCCGGGTCCACGTCGATCCGGATCGCCTCGTCGGCCAGGTGGTGGCGCGCCGAGACCGTGTCTTTGCACTCCCGGACGAGCTCGCTCACGTTCACCGCGTCGACCGCGAGGCCGACCCGGTCGTGCGCGAGCCGGCTCGCCGAGAGGACGTCGTCGATGAACGCGCTCAGCCGCGAGACGTCATCGAGCATCATCGTGCGGAGCACCTCGCGCTTGTCCTCGTCGACCCCCGCCCGGCTCATCGTCTGGAGGCCGAGCTTGATCGAGGCGAGCGGGCTCTTGAGCTCGTGCGTCACCGAGTCGATGAAGCTGTTCTGCCGCCGGACCTCGAGGATCTCGCGCACCAGGAAGATCGCGAACATCACGAGCACGCTGAGGATGCCGATGAACGCGACCGACCCGAGCACGAGCAGCCAGACGTTCTGTGCGGTGGCCTCCCCTTTGGCGACGTTGGACGCGAACGTGACGGGCCAGCCCACGAGCAGCGCGATGGCCAGCGTCACCGCGACGCTCGCGAGCACGATCGGCACCGAGATCGAGGGGAGAGTGCGGCGCGCCATGCGAGGTCCCAGGGTTCTTGCGCGCGCTCAGCGCGAGCGCCAGCGTCCGTGCGTGGCGTCGACGAGCGCCCGCACCCGCGCGGCGTCGACCGGCGCGCGCACGTCGCCGCCCTCCTTGACC
>JAEZBP010000888.1 GCA_023427125.1 Pseudomonadota bacterium
CTCGAGAGCCGCGCGGGGTCACCGCCGCCCCGGGCGCCGCCGCGGCCGCGCAACATCGCTCGGATCGAGCCGCCGCCGTCGGTGACGATCACCGAGACCTCGCAGCGCACCTCGAGCCCGCCGGCGACGCGCTCGCGCGTCATGCGCACGACCGAGCCGCGCAGGACGAGCTCGGCGCGCCGCCGAGGCGCGAGATCGACGTCGGGCTGCTGCTCGATCGCCCGCGCCAGCTCCTCCGAGAGCGCGCGCGCCGCCGCACGATCCCCGTCGTTCGACGCGACCTCGCCGACCGCGATCCGCAGCGCCGATCGCTGCGCCTCGGCGCCAGGGACGCACCACACCGTCCACGCGAGCGCGACGGCCAACGCCGATCGCGCCGCGAGCTCTCTCGCTCGGGGCATCTCGAACCTCCCTTGGAGCGCGGGTTCTGGCCTCGCCCGGCCACACCACGCTCGGTTCTCTCATCGGAGCCGACGACGCGTCACGTTCCGAGGTAGCCTCCAGCGCGATGTCGGGTCAAGAAAGCGGCCCATGTCCGAGCTGAAGGCGCTCATCCAGGGCGACGCCACGATCGCCGCGATCGCCGAGCATCTCGAGGCGCTCGCGCCCGACGCGCGCGAGCGGGAGGTGAACGCGCTGCTCCGCAGAGAGCAGGCGCGCCTCTTCGAGAAGGCCGCCGACGCGCCGCGCGTGCGCCTCCAGGACTTCGTGCCAGCGGAGCTGCCCGATCTCACGCCCGTGCACCACCCGGGGCGCAACACCGTCGCGACCTTCACGTACTTCCAGCACTTCGAGAAGCGCTTCGCGCGGCCGGCCGGCCAGCGCGGGCGGCTCTTCGGCTACAACGCGAGCAACGCGTTCTTCATCACGCCCGGCTACTTCGTCGCGTACGAGACCGAGACCGACGAGTGGCGGCGGCGCGGCGGCGTGGTCATCGACTACCACCAGGTGCCCGACGCGGCGGTGCCCGAGGGCTGGCCGAAGATCGTCCCGAACAGCCAGGGCCTGCAGCGGCTCGTCTACCACCTGACCCGCGACTTCATGCGCAAGGTCGCACCGGGCGTCACCATCGGCCGCGCCGCGCGCGAGGACGACGAGGGCGACGTCGAGCTCGACTACTGGTTCACGCTCGTCCGGCGTGATCCCACCAAGAACGAGGACCGAGACTCATGAGCATCGCCGATTCCGTCGCCGCTCGCGCCGACGCCGCGTTCGAGCGCACGCTCGCGCGCCTGGTCGAGTACCTGCGCTACCCCGCGATCAGCTGCGATCCCGCCCACGCGGGCGACGTGCGGGCGCTCGCCGAGCGCATCGCGGAGGATCTCGCCGCGCTCGGCATGGACGCGGCGAGGGTCCTCGAGCTCGAGGGCGCGCACCCCTGCGTCGCCGCCGAGCGCATGCACGCCGGGTCGGACAAGCCCACGGTGCTCATCTACGGTCACCTCGATCTGCAGCCGGTCGCGGGCGAGCCGTGGAAGACGCCGCCCCACGAGGCGAAGACGATCGACGGGCGCCTCTACGCACGCGGCGCGGCCGACGACATGGGCGGCTGGGTCTCCCACATCGGCGCGATCGAGGCGTGGCTCGCCGAGGGGGGCGAGCTGCCGTGCAACGTGAAGCTGATCATCGAGGGCGAGGAGGAGATCGGCTCGCCCAACCTCGAGCGCTTCATGGACGCCTACCCGGAGGCGTTCGACGCCGACGTGATGGTGCTGACCGACTGCGAGAATCCGTCCACCGACGTGCCGGGTCTGACGGTGTCGCTGCGCGGGCTCTGCGAGCTCGAGCTGAGCTGCGAGGCGCAGGTGGCCGACGTGCACTCGGGCCTCTGGGGCAACGCGGTGCCCGATCCGGCGATCGCGCTGGTGGCTCTGATCGCGCGGCTCGTCGACGAGGACGGCCGGCTGAAGGTCGGCCGGGTGGAGGTGCCCGAGGCGTGGCGCGAGGGCTCGCGCCGGGTGCCCCTCGACGCGAAGGTGGTGCGCGAGGGGGCCGGCGTGATCGAGGGCGTCGCACCACTGCCGGAGCGGGGTCGTACGCTGGCCGAGTGGGCCTGGCGGCAGCCGGCGCTCACGATCCTCTCGACGACGCTGCCGGCGCCAGGCCGCGAGAAGAACGCGATCCGCGCGAAGGCGTCCGCCAAGCTCTCGCTCCGCATCGCGCCCGGCCAGACACCGGACGAGCTGCGCTCGGCGGTGGAGGCGGAGCTGCTCCGCGATCCGCCGGGCGGCGTGAAGGTGACGGTGAAGCGCGTCGGCACGCCGGGCCAGAGCTGGCTCTACACCCCGCGCGGCCCCGCGTTCGAGGCGGCCGATCGCGCGTACGAGAAGGCGTGGGGCAAGAAGCTCGTGCAGATCGGCGTCGGCGGGACCATCCCCTTCGTCGCGCTCTTCGGCCGGCGCTTCGGCGATCTGCCGCTGATCCTCAACGGCGTGATGGATCCCTTCACCGGCGCGCACGGGCCGAACGAGTCGATGGACCTCGGCGTCTTCCGCCGCGCGATCGCCGCCAACGTGCACCTCTTGGCGGAGCTCGGCGCGGTGGCGTCGCTGGTGCGCGCCCCCTCGAGCGGGTGAGCCCCTTCTTGGCGCGCTTGCGTCCCCTCCGGTGAGCGAGGAAGCTCCCGGGCCATGCCCCTCGACGCGACGATCCCGCAACACCGACTCGGCCTCGACAAGGAGTCCATTCGAGAGTCGGTCCTCGATCACCTCGCGCACGTCCGCGTCCGTGATCAGCACTCGGCCCGCGAGCTCGACCTCTTCCACGCGGTCGCCTCGGCGGCGCGCGCGCGGATGGCCGATCGCTGGCACGAGACGCGGCAGCGCACGTGGGAGTCGGGCGCCAAGCGCGTCTACTACCTGTCGATGGAGTACCTGCCGGGCAGGCTCCTCCGCGACTCGCTCTACAACCTCGGGATGCTCGAGCCGACGCGCGAGGCGGTGAAGAGCCTCGGCTACGATCTCGACGCGCTCTTCGAGGTGGAGGAGGACCCCGCCCTCGGCAACGGCGGCCTCGGGCGCCTCGCGTCGTGCTTCCTCGACTCGATGGCGACGCTCGGGATCGCCGGGACCGGCTACGGCATCCGCTACGACTACGGGATCTTCCGCCAGCTCTTCGAGGACGGTAAGCAGGTCGAGGTGCCCGACGCGTGGCTCCGGCACGGGACGCCGTGGGAGGTGCCGCGCACCGATCGCTCGTTCACCGTCCGCTACAACGGCCGCGTCGAGCCGCGCACCGACGCGTCGGGCCGCACGCACTTCGAGTGGCTCGACACCGACGACGTGGTCGCGGTGCCGCACGACGTCCCGGTGCCCGGCTTCGCCAACGGCGTGGTCAACACGCTGCGCCTCTGGAAGGCCGTGCCGGTCAACGATTTCGATCTCGACGCGTTCAACGCCGGCCGCCACGAGCAGTCGGTCGTGCAGCGCGGCTACGCCGAGAACATCTCGCGGATCCTCTACCCGAACGATCACACCCCGCAGGGACAGGAGCTGCGCCTCCGGCAGGAGTACTTCTTCGTCTCCGCCTCGCTGCAGGACGCGGTGGCCCGCCACCTCGGGCGCTGGCAGAGCCTCGACGATCTCCCCGATCGCGCCGTCTTCCAGCTCAACGACACGCACCCGGCGCTGGCCATCGCCGAGATGATGCGGATCCTGATCGACGAGCACCAGATGGACTGGAAGCGCGCGTGGCAGATCTCCAAGCGCTGCTTTGCTTACACGAACCACACGCTGCTCCCCGAGGCGCTCGAGACCTGGCCCGTGCACCTTCTCGACCGGCTCTTGCCGCGGCAGCTCGATCTGATCCGCGAGATCGATCGGCGCCTCGTCGACGAGCTGCGGCGCACGAAGCCAGACGACGAGGCCCGCATCGAGAAGATGGCGATCGTCGAGCGGCGCCCGCAGGGCCACGTGCGGATGGCGCACCTCTCGATCGTCGGCAGCTTCAGCGTCAACGGCGTCAGCAAGCTCCACAGCCAGCTCCTGCGCGAGCAGATGTTCCCGGAGTTCGACGCGTTCTATCCGGGCCGCTTCCGCAACAAGACCAACGGCGTGACGCCGCGGCGCTGGCTGCTCGAGTGCAACCCGGCGCTGAGCGCGCTCTTCACCGAGGTGCTCGGCTCCGAGAGCTGGGTCACCGACATGTCGCGGCTCAAGGAGCTCGAGAAGCACGCGGACGACGCCGGCTTCCGAGCTCGCTGGGCCGCGATCAAGCGCGAGAACAAGGTGCGCCTCGCGAACCACCTCGGGAACCTGCACAGCGTGCGCTTCGATCCCGACTCGATCTTCGACATCCAGATCAAGCGCATCCACGAGTACAAGCGGCAGCTCCTGAACCTGCTGCACGTGATCGCGCGCTACCATGAGATCCAGGCGGGCGTGCTCCCTCCCGTGCCGCGCACGGTCATCTTCGGCGGCAAGGCGGCCTCGGGCTACACGAGGGCGAAGGAGATCATCCACCTCGTCAACTCGGTCGCGAAGGTGATCAACGCCGATCCGGTCGCGCGCGATCACCTTCGGGTCTTCTACGTGCCGAACTACCGCGTGTCGCTCGCCGAGCGCCTCATCCCGGCGGCCGATCTCTCCGAGCAGATCTCGTGTGCCGGTCAGGAGGCTTCAGGCACGGGGAACATGAAGTTCGCGATGAACGGCGCGCTCACCATCGGCACCCTCGACGGGGCGAACGTCGAGATCGGCGACGCGGTCGGTGACGAGAACCTCTTCATCTTCGGGCTCACCGCCGAGGAGGTCCGGGACACGCTGGCCCGCGGCTATCGGCCGAAGGCCCTCTACGAGGAGGACGCCACGAACCGGGGCGTCATCGACGCCATCCGGCGCGGGGCCTTCTCGCCGGACGAGCCGCGCTGCTTCGACGCGATCGCGAGCGCGCTCGTCGCGGACGGCGAGCGCTACCTCCACCTCGCCGACTTCGGCGCATACCTCGGGGCGCAGCGCGAGGCGGAGCGGGTGTACCTCGACCGCGAGGCGTGGACGCGGCGCTCGATCCTGAACAGCGCGCGCATGGGGCCTTTCTCGAGCGACGCGACCATCCGCGACTACGCCCGCGACATCTGGGGCGTGCCGGTGCGTTGAGCGCCAGGAGCGAAGCGAAGTGACGGGAGGCCGGCCCCCGTTCGCAGGTGTCGCGGGATGCGCCCCTCGTTGGGGGCGGTTGTGCCCTCCGATGGTGGGGGCTAGGCGAATGGCGACACCCGGTGGGCCTTGCGGGAGCACAACGAGACAGAAGGGGTGCGGGCGCTGCCCGACGCGGCGCGGTCGCTCGAGCAGCGGCTGCGTCGGAAGGAGCGCGCGCTCGCGCAGGCGCAGCGCCTCACCGGGCTCGGCGCCTGGGAGTGGGATCTCGCCAGCGATCAGATGTCCTGGTCGGACGAGCTCTACGCGATCATCGGCGTCGCGCCCGGCACGCTCGAGCCGAGCTACGAGGCCTACCTCCGCGTGGTGTACCCCGAGGATCGCGCGGCGCTCGAGCGAGCGGCCACCCAAGCGATCGAGGCTCGGGCCGGCTACGAGCTCGAGCACCGCGTGGTGCGTCCCGACGGTGAGCTGCGCTCGGTGCGCGCGGTCGCCGAGGTCGAGCTCGACGCGCGCGGCGAGCCCGACTGCATCTTCGGCTTCTTGCAGGACGTCACCCGCGACCTCGAGGCCGAGCGGCGCAAGAACGAGCTCCAGCGCGCGCACCTCGCGAGGCAGGAAGCGCTGACCGCGGAACGTCGCGTCCGCGAGGTGCTCGAGGCGATCCCGCAGCAAGTCTGGGTGACGGACGCCGAGGGCAGCGTTCTGATGGTCAACGAGCGCGTGCGAGGCTACTTCGGGGGCGCGGCGACACAGGCACCGGCGGTCGGCGGCGCCGCCGAGCCTCGGCCCGCCGCCGCGATCGACAGCCTGGCGAGCGACGCGCTCCGCGACACGATCCACCGCGACGACTACGAGGGCGCGCTCGGGGCGTGGGAGGCGGCCAAGCGGACTCGCTCCACCCTGAGCGTCGAGCTCCGCCTCCGCTCCGAGACGGCGCGCGCGTTCCGCTGGCACCTCTGCCGCGCAGAGCCGCAGCTCGGGCCGAGCGGGGAGATCGAGCGATGGATCGGCACCAACACCGATCTGCACGTCGTCCGCGAGGCCCAGGCCGCGGTGGAGGAGAAGGCCCGCGAGCTCGAGGAGCTGATGCGCCACCTCGAGTCCGCCAACGAAGAGCTCGATCGCTTCGCCTACGTGACCTCGCACGATCTGCGCGCGCCGCTGCGGGGGATCTCGAACCTCGCCCACTGGATCGAGGAGGACCTGGTCGACTCGGCGGGACGCGAGACGAGGGAGCACCTGGCGCTGCTGCGCGGGCGGGTCAACCGGCTCGAGCGGCTGATCGACGGAGTGCTCCGATACGCGCGCGCAGGGCGGCGCAGCGAGCACCTCGAGCGGGTCGACCTCGCGCACCTGATCGCGGATCTCGTCGATCTGCTCGACCCGCCGGCCGACGCGCGCGTGGAGATCGAGGGCGCGCTGCCGGTCCTGGTGACCGAGCGCGTCCCGCTCGCGCAGGTGCTGCAGAACCTGATCGACAACGCGCTCACCCACGGCAGGAGGGAGCAGGGCGTGCGCGTGCGGATCGGGGTCACCCGAGGCGAGGGCGCGTTCGACTTCTACGTGAAGGACGACGGCCCGGGCATCGACACGCGCTTCCACGAGCGCATCTGGGAGATGTTCCAGACGCTCACGGTCGGCGGCGACGGAACGGGGGTCGGTCTCTCGCTGGTGCGCAAGATCGTCGAGGGGCGTGGAGGGAGCGCCTCGGTCGAGTCGACCCCGGGCGCCGGCGCGACCTTCCGCTTCACCTGGCCCGAGCAGCCCTCGCGCCCTCACGTCGCGCTGACCGGGCCCACCGACGCCCCAGGCTCGCGCACGGCGCGTCGAACACCGGAGCTCGGAGTGACACCCGCTCGACGGGTGAGGAGGTAGGCTGGATGCGCGTCTTGGTCCTCGATGACGACGAGGTGGATCGGATGAGCGTGCGGCGCGCGCTCTCTGCCTCCGGGCTCGAGGTGGAGGTCGTGGAGGCCGACAGCGTCGCCGCCGCACGGAGCTTCCTCGATCAGGCGAGCGTCGACGCGATCGTCTCCGACTACCTCCTCGGCGATGGCACCGCGGGCGATCTGCTGCGCGATCTCCGGCGGACCGACGCGCCTCCCTTGATCGTGCTCACCGGCCAGGGCGACGAGCGCGTGGCCGTGGATCTGATGAAGGCTGGCGCCGCGGACTACCTCGCCAAGTCCGACCTCACCCCGCGCCGCATCCGTCGCGTGCTGCGGGCGGCGCTGCGGCTCGCGTCGGCGGAGCGGCGGGTGCGCGTCGCGCAGGAGGCCGAGCACCGTGTGGTCCTCGCGCTCGAGCGCGCGCTCGCGGCTCGCGACGAGGTGCTCGCGATCGTGTCGCACGATCTCCGGAGCCCGCTCTCGAATCTCTCGATGGCGCTCGAGGTCCTCGGCGAGGACGACCTGGGCGCGGCGGAGCGAGGGCGTGTGTCCGAGATGGCGAGGCGAGCCGTCGATCGCATGGAGCGGCTGATCAGCGACCTGCTGGACGTCGCGCGGATCGAGCAGGGCGGGCTGGCGCTCGAGCTCGACCACCACGACGCGGCGCAGCTCGCCTGCGAAGTGGTCGAGGGCATGCGCATCGCGGCGGAGCGCAGAGGCGTCGAGCTCTCGGTGCACTCACCGAGCGCGCGAGGGCTCGTGCGCGCGGACCGCGCGCGGCTCGCGCAGGTCTTCCAGAACCTCCTTGGAAATGCGCTCCGCTTCACGCCGGAGGGCGGCTCGATCCGCGTGCACGTCGAGATCGAGGCGCGCGCGATACGCTATCGCGTGCACGACGACGGGCCCGGCGTGTCGGAAGAGGTGCGGCCGCACCTCTTCGAGCGCTTCTGGCAACAGCGTGCCGAGCGCACCAGCGCGGGGCTCGGCCTCGCCATCGTGAAGGGCATCATGGAGGCCCACGGCGGGCAGATCGCCCTCGCGCCGGTCGAG
The DNA here is from genome assembly GCA_023427125.1 of Pseudomonadota bacterium. GTDB lineage: Bacteria > Myxococcota_A > Polyangia > Polyangiales > Sandaracinaceae > JAEZBP01. The sequence goes on from JAEZBP010000888.1 coordinate 8,036, forward strand.
CGCGGCGCCTGCTTCGTGCTCACGCTGCCGCGATGAAGCGCGAGCTGGTAGATTGGCCGGCGTGAGCGGGCCGTCGCACCAGCATCCGGCGTTCCAGGTGGACGGAGATACCCTCGTCCTGGCGGGCATCACCGAGGGCACGTACTTCGCCGACCGCTACCGGATCGGCGAAGTGCTCGGCACCGGCGCGATGGGCAAGGTGTTCCGCGCGACCGATCTGCGGATGGAGCGACAGGTCGCGCTCAAGGTCCTGCACCCCGACAAGGCGCGAAAGGAGCAGGTCCTCGCGCGCTTCCGCCGGGAAGCCGAGATCATGATGGAGGCGCGGCACCCCGGCATCGTCGAGGTGCTCGACTCGGGCCGCACCCCCGAGGGCATCGACTACATCGTCATGGAGGTCCTCGACGGGCGGACGCTGCGCGAGCACCTGCGCGAGCGTGGGGCGATGAGCCCGAAGGAGCTCGTGCCGATCGTGGTCGGCGTCGCGGACGCGCTCGCGGCGGCCCACGCGAAGGGCGTGGTGCATCGCGATCTCAAGCCGGACAACGTCTTCCTCTGCTACGGGGGCTTGGTGAAGGTCGTCGACTTCGGCCTCTCGATGCTCGACATCGACAAGCGCATGACGAAGACCGGCGTGATGCTCGGCACGCCGCGCTACATGGCGCCCGAGCAGATCCGCTCGGCCAAGGACGTCGATCCGCGCGTCGACGTCTACGCGCTCGGCGTGATGGCGCACGAGTCGCTGACGAACGCGTCGCCCTTCCCCGCGAGCGACGCGGCGCAGCTGCTCGGCTGCGTGATCGAGGGCCGGGTGGTGCGCCTCGAGGACCAGCGGCCCGACCTGCCGCCGGGGCTCGGCGAGGTGGTCCGGCGCGCGATGGCGAAGGACCGGCGCGATCGCTACGCCACGATCGGCGCCTTCGCCGAGGCCTTCGCGCGCGCGGTCGGCGTCTCGATGGTCAAGGCGCGGCAGCCCGGCGCGGCGCTCGAGTCATCGATGGATCGGCCCGGGCCCGCGGGGCCGGTCTCGATCCCGAGTGCCGCCGAGAAGCCGCGCTTCACGATGCCCGATCCGATCTCGGCCGCCGCGCTCGGGAGCCCGCCGGAGAAGCGCTCTCGCGCCGCCCTCTGGCTCGCGGTCTTCGCCGTCGCCATCATCGTGGTCGCGTGCGTCTCCGCGGGGCTCGCGCTCGGGCTTCGCGAGATCTCGTTTCCGTGATGGGGCGCCTCGCTGCGCGTCGCGCCGTGCTAGCGTTGGCCGTCGCGCTTCTCGCGTGCGAGGCGCCGCCCGCACCGCCGCCACATCCCGCACCGCCGCCCCATCCCGCGCCGCCGGCGGAATCCGATCGCGAGCCGATGTTCTCGGTCGAGGACGGACCGATGACGCTCGCGATGACGCGGGTGCGCGCGGAGGGCTGGCGCGGCCGGCTCATCACCGTCTCGTTCGCGCCGGGCGAGCTGCACGTTCGTGTCGTGCCGAGCGAGAGCCCGCGCGCGCTCGACGGGATCGTCGCCGGGCTCGTGACGCAGCCTTTCGCCGCGATCAACGGCGGCTTCTACGACACGGACGGAGAGGCGATGGGTCTGGTGCGCGCTGGCGGCGCCGAGGTGCACCCGCTGACCGAGCGTGGCGGCTCGGGGATCTTCCTGATGGAAGACGGCCGCCCGCGGATCGTCCACCGCGATGCCTACGTGGCCTCCGATCGGATCGGCGATGCGGTGCAGAGCATCGATCGGGTGGTCGACGGCGGAGAGAGCCTGGTGCGCGAGGATCGCGCGGCGCGGCGCGCGGCACGCAGCGCGGTGGCGATCGACGCGCGCGGCGTCCTCCACTTCGTGATCGCGTTCGACGAGCGGGCGATCGCCGAGGAGGAGGGCGCGCGCATCGTGCTCGACGAGGACAGCGGCACGACGGGGCCGACGCTCGGGGAGCTGGCGTCGCTGCTGGCCGACGCGCCCGCCGAGGGTGGGCTCGGGGCGGTGACCGCGCTCGCGCTCGATGGCGGGTTCTCCACCAGTCTCACGGTGAAGTCTGCGCTTCGGGCGCTCCGCGTGGTCGCCTATCGCGCCACGATCAATGCGATCGTCGCTTCTACTTCTGCTCCTTCTGCCGCCCCCTCTGACACTCCCGAGTGAGCTCGGGCATCTGGCGCGCTGCGCGCATGAGGCCCCGCGGCCCCGCCTTCGGCGGGGGGGCGCGGATCCCGTCAGTAGGGGCGCCGAGCGGAAAACGATCGTGACGCTGTAGCCGCTTCGCGCGGGAAGCGAAGCGGGGTACCTCCGAGGTGAAGGTGAACAACCACACCCACCCGGGTTG
>JAEZBP010000907.1 GCA_023427125.1 Pseudomonadota bacterium
CGCCATGCCCGCTCACGCTGGGCGGCGCGACCGCGTTGCCGGGGTGCGAGGCCATCGCGACGGCGGTCGGCGCGTAGCCGGGGTTGCTCGCCATCCCCGCCGCCGGGCCGCCCTTCACGGCCTCCGCCGCCGCCCGCAGCGCGCCGTGCAGCGCCCGCGCGGTCTGAAAGCGCTTCTCGCGGTCCTGCTCGAGGCACGTCGAGACCACGTCGGCGACCGGCTTCGGGACGTGCGGCGCGATCGCGTGGAGCGAGCGCGGGTCCTCGGTGAACATCTTCGCGATGAGCTGGGTGATCGTCTCCGCCTCGTAGGGCATGCGCCCCGAGAGCGCCTCGAAGAGCACCACGCCCATCGCGTACACGTCGGCGCGCGCGTCGATGTCGGCGAGCCCCTTGGCCTGCTCGGGCGAGAGGTAGTGGGCCGTCCCGACCACCGCGCCGGTCGCCGTCAGCTTGCTCAGCTGCCCGTCGCTCGTGTCCTTGGCGACGCCGAAGTCGAGCACCTTCGGCACCCAGTCACCGCCCCGCATCCTCGCCAGGAAGATGTTGTCGGGCTTCAGATCGCGATGGATGATCCCTTCCTCGTGCACCTCGGCCAGCGCGCTCAGCGCGCCGTCGGCCATCTTGAGCACGTCCTCGACGTCCATCGGGCCGCGCTCGAGCCGCTCCCCGAGGCTCTCGCCCTCGAGCAGCTCCATCGCGATCCACGGCTTCTTCTCGTGCTCGCCGGCATCGAAGACCTGCACGATCCCCGAGTGGCTCACGCGGGAGGCCGCGACGGCCTCGCGGAGGAAGCGCTCGACGGCCGCCGGCACCGACGCGAAGCGCTCGTTCATCACCTTGAGCGCCACCCGCTTCTGCAGCACCTGGTTCGTGGCCACGTAGACGGCGCCCATGCCGCCCTCGCCGAGCTCCCGCTCGATCCGGTACTTGCCCGCGAGGATGTCGCCTTCGTTCAGTGCCATGTCGTCTCGAGCCGCTCAGCCCTCTAGCCTACCCCCGGTTCGATGCCGAGGTGCAGCCAGCGGCCAGTCTAGCGCCGTTCTCGAGACGGTGTGGGCGGACTCGCTCCGCTCCGTGACGGCATCCCGACGCCTGCGGACGGCGGCAGGCGTGGTCATTCGGCGTCGAGCAGCTCCGCCAGGTTCCCGAGCAGGTGGCCCATGCGGGCCCGCTTGGTCAGCAGGTAGTCGCGGTTGTGCTCGTTCGGCTCGATGTGCACGGGCAGCCGGCCGCTCACGACCACGCCGTCGGCGCGCAGCTGCTCGACCTTGTCGGGGTTGTTCGTGAGCAGCACCACGGAGTGGGCGCCGAGCTCGGCCAGCATCTCGGTGGCCACCCGGTAGTCGCGCAGGTCGTCCTCGAAGCCGAGCAGGCGGTTCGCGTCCACGGTGTCGGCGCCCTTCTGCTGCAGGGCGTAGGCCTTGATCTTGTTGCCGAGGCCGATGCCGCGACCCTCCTGGCGCAGGTAGAGCACCGCGCCGTGGTCCTCGTCGGCGATGTGGCGCAGCGCGAAGTCGAGCTGCTCGCGGCACTCGCACTTCTGCGAGTGGAAGACCTCGCCGGTGAGGCACTCGGAGTGCACCCGCACGTGGACGCCCTGCTTGCCGCGCACCTCGCCCTTCACCAGGGCCACGTGCTCGAGAAAGCCGCCGCTCTCGACCTTCTCGCGGAACACCACGACGCGCAGCACGCCGTAGTCGGTCGGCACGTCGGCCTCCGAGTAGCGCTCCACGACCGCCTCGCTGGCGGAGCTGTTGTGCGAGCTGTTGCCCACGCTCATCCTCGCCTCACCTCTTCCGAGCCGAAACCTTAGCCCCCGAGGGCCCGCCGCGCCGCGCGAAACTCTAGGGGTGGGGGTCCCTCAGTCAAGACAAACCCGTCGAACGAACCAGGTTGCCCCGCATCGAAGCAGCGGGCAGGCTCGCGGCCCATGAGATACCGGCGGGAGGCGCTTCGTTTCAACGGTTGGGGTCGATCGGACAAGACGTTCGACCTGAAGCGGCGCGACCGGGAGGTCTGGTCGTTCGTCTCGGAGGCCCTCGGCGTCGGCGAGCTGCCCTCGACGCCCCCCGTGCCGCTCGAGTCGATCCCGCTGCCGGCCCCGGCGCTCCCGGACGGCGTGCTCGAGCGCCTCCGGGCGATCGCCGAGGTCAAGACCGACGCCTTCGAGCGCGCGTTCCACGCGGTCGGCAAGAGCTACTACGATCTCGTGCGCATCCGCCGGGGCGAGCTGCCGGGCGCCCCCGACGCGGTCGTCTACCCGCGCACCCACGACGAGGTCATGGCCATCCTGCGCGAGTGCGCCGAGCACGGCGTGGCGGTCGTGCCCTACGGTGGAGGCTCGAGCGTCGTCGGCGGCGTCGAGGCCACCTCCGGCCCCGACGAGAAGCCCCTCGTCACCCTCGACACCACGCGGATGGACGCGCTGCTCGAGCTCGACGAGGTCTCGCACACCGCCACCTTCCAAGCCGGCGTGTACGGCCCGGAGCTCGAGGACGTGCTCAAGGCGCGCGGCTACACGCTCGGGCACTACCCGCAGTCCTTCGAGTTCTCGACGCTCGGCGGGTGGATCGCCGCCCGCGGCGCCGGCCAGCAGTCGAACCGCTACGGCAACGCGGCCAAGCAGCTCGTCGCCGCCCGCCTCGCCACCCCGAGCGGCGAGTGGCGCACCCAGCCCTTCCCCGCCTCGGCGGCGGGCCCGGATCTGAACGCGCTGATCGCCGGCTCCGAGGGCGCGCTCGGCGTGATCACCGAGGCGACGGTCAAGGTGCACCCCCTCCCCGAGGCGCGCGACTTCATCTCCTTCCTCTTCCGCGACTGGGAGAGCGGCGCCCTCGCCGTCCGGCGCGTCGTGCAGGCGGAGCTGCCCGTCGCGACGCTGCGGCTGAGCGACGTCGACGAGACCCGCTTCTTCGGCGCGTTCCGCAGCGTGCTCAAGCCCTCGCGCTTCCAGGAGACCGCGCAGAAGGCGCTCGGCCTCGGAGGCTTCGACGCGCCCTGCGTGCTCATGGTCGGCCTCGAGGGCCCGAGCGCGCAGGTCGGCCTCGCGCGCCGCGCCGCGCTCGTGACCTGCACCCGCCAGGGC
>JAEZBP010001100.1 GCA_023427125.1 Pseudomonadota bacterium
CTCGTAGCGCAGATGGATCACCCCGCTCAGCGGCGCGGTGTCGATCTCCAGGTTCCGGGTCATGGCGCGCACGGCGGACCGTTCGGCCGCCTCGGCGCTGGTCGCCCGGGCCGCGGCGCGCGCGCCCCGCCCCCGCGCCCCCCCCCCGGCCCTCCCTGAGGAACAAAGAAGACCAGCGACTAGGAGCGCCGAGCGGACCGCGCGCGAAAGCGAAAGCGAAAGCGAGCGAGCAGCGCGAGAAGCGCGACCCCCAGCGGCCCGCCCCCCGAGCCCGCCCCGCCCGCGCTACACCCCCCGCTCAGCGTACCGCGCGAGGGCAAAGGATCATCGTCGATCCTCGGATCCCCGCCCATCAGGACCGGAATCGCGTCGTAGACCGCGGGCACCAGCGTGAGCGTACGCGTGCCCGGCTCCGGCTCCATCGGCTCGCCCGGCCCGGCGACCGGCGAGAGGCGCACCGCGTCGACCGGGATGTGCTGGTCGGCCGCCACCGCGCTCGGACTGTTGTCGTACACGCTCACGTGCTCGGCGCCTGCCCCGTCGAAGTCGAACGCCCCGAGCGTGACCCAGCCCGACGCCCCGCCGAGATCGACCACCAGCTCGTGATCGACCCCCGCGTGCCGCACCCCGTAGCGCGTCGCCCGGTGCACCGAGTACGCCGGCTCCGCGTACACCTCGACCGTGTAGCGGCCCGGGGCCGCCGGCGTCAGATGCCAGCGCGCCCAGTTGCCCGGCGTGCTGCTCTGGAACGCGTTGGTCCAGAGCATCGAGCCCCCCGAGCCCGCGCTCACGCTGCGCCAGTAGGCCGACGAGCCGTACGCGCGGAAACAGTCGCTCGACTCCTCGATGATCCCGCCGTCCGCCGGCAGCGCCGGACACTCGACCTCGGGCAGCGCCCGCGGCCCCGAGAACCACGGCGTGCCCATCGCGGCGCCCTCGACCGAGAGCTCCACGTGCAGGTGATCGACGTGCGGGTTCACGCCGCCGTACGAGCGCTCCTTGCTGCCGGCGGCGCGGCTCGCGTTCCAGGTCCAGCGATCCCAGATGATGTACTGGATGCCGATCTCCTCGGCGTGCTCGATCAGCCAGTTGCCGATGGGATCGCCGAGGTCGTTGTCGGCGTCGCCCATGTGGGTCGGGAGCATGATGTCGAGCGCGCGGCCGGTCCCATGCACGCTCATGTTCGAGGTCCCCTCGATGATCCGGCAGGAGTAGCCGCCGATCGAGCTGATCTGCGGGAACGCGGCGCGGAGCCAGGTCCGCAGCTCGCGCGCCCCCTGCGTGAGGTCGCCGGTGCAGCCGGCCTCGCCGACCCAGGGGCCCGCCTGGGTGTTCTCCACGTACATCGTGTCGCCGATGGCGGCCGTCTCGGCCGGGATGTCCCACGCGCCGGGCCGCGAGAGCGCGTCGTCGAGGCGGTCGAGGTCGTCGCCGGCGCAGGCGCTCAAGAGCAGGACGGCGGCCCAGGCGGGGTGGAGGCGGCGCATGTGCCCCTCTACCACGAAGGAGGCCAACGCCCGACCCGTCTCGGTGCGGACTCGCGATCGCAGTCAGGCTCCGATCGCCGAGGAGCGCGCGACTCGAGCCGTGCGCTTCCGCCCGCCGCCGACCCGATCCCGACCATGGCCGGCGCGCGGGCGAGCTGGTAGAGCCCCCGCATGAGCGACGCGCGCCACTGTCTCCGCTGCGGCACCGTGTTGGTCACCCGAGAGACCGATGAGCGCCCGCGCCTCGCGTGCCCGGCGTGCGACTGGATCCTCTACGACAACCCGGTCCCGGTGGTCACCGCGATCGTGGAGCACGCGGGCGAGGTGATCCTCGTGCGCCAGCGCGGCTGGCCCGAGAGCTGGTACGGCCTCGTCACGGGCTTCCTCGAGCGCGACGAGACGCCCGAGCAGGGCGTCCTGCGCGAGCTCGACGAGGAGCTCGGCTTGCGCGGCGAGGTCCGAGCGCTGGTCGGCGCCTACGCCTTCGAGCAGAAGAACGAGCTCATCGTCGCCTACCACGTGCGCGCCGAGGGCGAGATCCGGCTCGGCGACGAGCTCGAGGCCTACAAGCGGGTCGCGATCGCGAAGCTCAAGCCCTGGCCCTTCGGCACCGGCCACGCCGTCCGCGACTGGCTCGCCCGCCGCTGAAGCGCGCGAGACGACTCGGGACCTCGCACGATCGAGCGCGACCTCGCACCGAGGACCCGGGAGCTCGCACGATCGATCACGGCCTCGAACGCACGCCCCGCCGCGTCGCAGCGAGCTCTCGGCCCCTCGCACGACCGATCGCGGCCTCGCGCCGAGAGCTCGCCGCCTCGCACGACCGATCGCGACCTCGCACGGGCGATCCGCGACCTCGCAGCCGCCCGCGGCGATCCCGCACGGACGATCCGCCATCTCGCACGACCGATCGCGATCTCGCACGGGCGGTCCGCGATCTCGCAGCCGCCCTCGGCGATCCCGCACGGACGATCCGCGATCTCGCACGACCGTTCGCGATCTCGCACGGGCGATCCGCCGCCCCGCAAGCCCGATCGCGATCTCGCACGGGCGATCCACCGCCCCGCAAGCCCGATCGGGACCTCGCAAGCCCGATCGGGACCTCGCAGGCCGGCTACCCGATCACCGCGACCACGCTCGGGGGGAGCGGGACGAGCTGCTTGGCGCGGTCGACGCACACCAGCGTGAGCACGCCGGTGACGAGGTGCGCGCCGTCGGCGGCGCGGCGCGCGTCCTGTCGGAAGACCGCGCGGTAGGGGCTCGGGGCCGACACCGTGCTCTCGATGACCAGCGTGTCGCCGAAGACCGCCCCCTCCTTGTAGGTGAGCTCGGCCTTGTAGACGGCGAAGCCGATGCCGTCCTCGACGAAGAGGCGCCTGAGCTCGTCGGTCCCGAGCATGTGCTCGCGCGCCCGCTCGAAGTACTTCAGGTAGTTCGCGTGGTAGACGACCCCCGAGTGGTCGGTGTCCTCGTAGTAGATCTGGACGCGGTGCTCGTGCATCGCGCGGGAGCATCCCCGCCTCGCGAGGAGCGCGTCAACGGCGCTCTGCCCCCGCGTCGAAGTCGAGCGAGACGGAGTTGATGCAGTAGCGCAGGCCGGTCGGCGGCGGGCCGTCGTCGAAGACGTGGCCGAGGTGGCCGCCGCAGCGCGCGCAATGCACCTCGGTGCGCTCCATGCCGTGGCTCGTGTCGGCCTCGCGTGCCACCCGGCCCTCCTCGATCGGGCGCCAGAAGCTCGGCCAGCCGGTGCCGGACTCGAACTTCTGCGCCGAGTGGAAGAGCGGCGCGCCGCAGCCCGCGCACCGATAGGTGCCGCGCGCGTGGTGATCGTGGAAGCGGCCGCGGAACGCGGGCTCGGTCCCCTGCTCGCGCAGGACACGGAACTCCGCGGGGGTGAGCCGCCGCCGCCACTCGCTCTCCGGGAGCTCGAGCCGCTCGCCGATCGGCGGCGTCGAGAAGCGCTCCGGGCGCTCGCGATCGTCCTCGTCCTGCGCGCGCGCCTCCGAGCTCGAGCCGCCGCAGCCCGCGAGCGCGAGCACCAGGAAGACCGGAGTCCATCGGCCCATGCCCTCCAGTATGCCTGCGCCGGCCACGACGTGACGCCGGGGAGACACGCTCGCCGCGAGCCGTTAGATTGGACCTCGCCAT
>JAEZBP010000005.1 GCA_023427125.1 Pseudomonadota bacterium
AGCTCGAGCGCGTCGGCCGGCCGAGCCTCCGGCGAGCGCGCCATCGCGCGCTGCACGATCGCCTCGAGCCCGACCGGGATGCTCCGTTCGATCGACCGCGGGCGCCGCGGCGCCTCGTGCAGCAGGCTCGTCAGCAGCGCCGTCGCGTCCTCTCCCGAGTAAGGCGGCCGCCCCGTCAGCATCCGATAGAGCACCGCGCCCACCGAGTAGAGATCGGCGCGCTCGTCGATGCTCGCGCTGCCCCGCGCCTGCTCGGGAGCCATGTACGCGGGCGTGCCCACCACCGCGCCCGCCCGCGTCAGCTCGGGCTCGCCGGCCAGCTTCGCCACCCCGAAGTCCAGGATCTTCACCGTCACCCGGCCGTCGGCGCTCGTCTCGAGGAAGAGGTTCGAAGGCTTGAGATCGCGATGCACGATCCCCTGCGCGTGCGCGGCGGCGAGCCCCCGGCAGAGCTGGCGCGCGATCGGGATCGCCTCCCGCGCCGGGAGCTTGCCCACCCGATCGAGCCGCGCCTTGAGATCCTCGCCGTCGAGCCGCGCGGTCACGATCGCGGTGCGGCCGTCGGGGGCCCGCAGCACGTCCACCACGTCGAGCACGTGATCCGAGCGGATGCGGCTGAGCGCCTGCGCCTCGCGCTCGAAGCGCAGCGCCGCGTCGCGGTTGCGCGAGTGCTCCTCGTGCAAGACCTTCACGGCGAAGCGGCGGCCGAGGCGCGCGTGCTCGGCCTCGTAGAGCCGGCCCATGCCGCCGCGGCCGAGCGGGCGCGCGAGCCGGTAGGTGCCGGCGAGCACGATGCCGAGCAAGGGATCTTCGGCGTCGCGATCGAGCCCGAGCGGCGTCGCGTCTCGCGGACAGACCCGGTAGTCGCTCGGGTACTCCTCGCCGCAGGTCGCGCAGCGCCGGAGGCGCAGCTCGGCGGTGGCGAGCGTGTCGTCGGCCTCGGGCGCGCTCGACGACGCGAGCCGGAGCTCCGCGCCGCGCGCCGAGCTCCCTTTTTCCACGTCCAGGCGAAGGGCGGAGGCCATACCGGTCCGAAGCTATAGGCGGCCGGCGCTCGCGTCAGGAAAGCTGCATGCGCGGGCTTGCGCCTCGTGTACACCTGGCTCGATGAGCGACCACTACTACGATCCCCACGACCTCGCGCGCTTCTCCGAGATCGGCGAGAACCAGCCCGAGCTCGCCAAGAAGTTCTTCGAGTGGTACGGCGCGGTGTTCCAGGACGGCGCGCTGAGCGCCCGCGAGAAGGCGCTGATCGCGCTCGCGGTCTCGCACGCGGTGCAGTGCCCCTACTGCATCGACAGCTACAGCAAGGACTGCCTGCGCAAGGGCGCCGACCTCGATCAGATGACCGAGGCGGTGCACGTGGCGGCCGCCATCAAGGGAGGCGCGGCGCTCGTGCACGGGATCCAGATGCGCAAGCGCGCAGAAAAGCTCTCGATGTGAGCGCCACGAAGAGCCTCCTCGCGCGGCGCCTCCCGCTCGCGCAGGCCGAGCAGCAGCGCGCCACCCTGCGCACGCTGAGCCTTCCCGGAGACTTCGACGCCGCGCTCGCCGGTGCGGGCCTCTGGCCGCTCACGGCGGCGCGCATCGACACGATGCAGATCAACGTCGGCAAGCTCTGCAACCAGACCTGCCGCCACTGCCACGTCGACGCCGGCCCCGATCGCCGCGAGGTGATGAGCCGCGAGACGATGGAGCTCTGTCTCGAGGCCCTCTCGCGCACCTCGATCCCCAACGTCGACATCACCGGCGGCGCGCCCGAGCTGAACCCGCACTTCCGGTGGCTCGTCGCCGAGTGCCGCCGGCTCGGCCGCCACGTGATGGACCGCTCGAACCTCACGGTGCTCCTCTCGCCGAGCCAGGAGGACCTGCCCGAGCTCCTCGCCGCGCATCGGGTCGAGGTGATCGCGTCGCTCCCGCACTACGCGCGGCTGAGCACCGATCGCCAGCGCGGCGAGGGCGTGTACGAGCGCTCGATCCGCGCGCTCCGCCGGCTCAACGAGGTCGGCTACGGCGACGGCGCCTCGGGGCTGCGCCTCGTGCTGGTCACCAATCCGGTCGGCGCCTTCCTCCCCGCCGATCAAGCGGCGCTCGAGCGCGAGTGGCGGCGTGAGCTCGCCGCCCGCGCCGGGATCCGCTTCGACGCGCTCTACTGCATCACGAACATCCCGATCAGCCGCTACCTCGAGTGGCTGATCGACTCGGGCAACCTCGAGGACTACATGCGCGAGCTGGTCCGCGCGTTCAACCCCGCCGCCGCCGCCGGCCTGATGTGCCGGAGCACGATCTCGATCGGCTGGGACGGAGCGCTCTACGACTGCGACTTCAACCAGATGCTCGATCTCCCGGTGAGCGAGAGCGCGCCTCGTCACGTGCGCGACTTCGATCTCGCGGCGCTCGAGCGCCGCCCGATCGAAGTGGACCGGCACTGCTTCGGCTGCACCGCCGGCGCCGGCTCGAGCTGCGGCGGACGCACGACGTAGTTGGCGCCCTCGCCCCGGCTCACCGGAGCCGGATGTACCTCGCGCCGTCGCCTTCGGGGATCGCGACGGCGCACGGGACCATCATCAGCGCTCCGCCCACGTCGGTCAGCCGCCCCGCCACCCACCTCGGCCCCGCCGGGGGGACGACCTTGCCCAGGAGCTCGAGCGCCGCCGGATCATCGGCGCGGGCGAAGGGCAGCGGCTGCCCCTCGTCGTCGTGGCCGACCACCCCGTCCGCCGTGCGGAAGCTGCGGGGCGCGACCACCGCGAAGGGCTCCGCCTGGCCCGGTGAGGCGAAGGTCAGCTCGCGATAGCGCTCGGCCAGCGCGGCGAAGCGGCGGTACGCGCTCCCCTCGATGCGCTCGAGCTCGTCCGCGCCGAGCTCGAGCGAGACCACGTACTGCATCAAGCGGATGCGCCGCGGCGAGGCGCCCTGCTCGACGTCCGCGAGGCCGACGTTGATGACCCGTGGGCACGGGCCGACCGAGGCGACCGGGCTCGCGCGCGTGCGCTCCTCGCGGAAGACCTCGCCGCTCTGCAGATCGATCAGGTGCCGGCGCTCGACCCCGCCGCGCTCGCTGCTCGACAGCTGCTCGCGCGCGATCTCGACGAGCACCCGATCGCTGATCCGCTCCACGGCCAGCGCCATCTCGGAGCCGCTCCCGCCCATCCAGTCGACCACGCGCCGGCGCGCGTCCGGGGAGGGCCGCTCGCGGCGCAGGTCCTCCGCGAGCTGCGCCGCCCCATCGAGCAGGCGCGAGGTGAGCCCGGCCTCGCCCGCGTCGAGCGCCGCCTTCAGCCGGCCGAGCC
>JAEZBP010000034.1 GCA_023427125.1 Pseudomonadota bacterium
CCCGTTTCCCTCCGCGCGCGTGTCGATGTTCGTCGACGGCGAGGGCCGGCCGCAGACCATCAGCGTGATGCCCGCCGCGCTCCAGGAGTGCGTCGAGCCGCTGATCCGAGGCCGCACCTTCCCCCGCACCCGCCGGGGCAGCGAGGCCCTGGTCCACGTGATCCGGAGGTAGACATGAACGCCTGTCGAGTCGCCTTCGTGCTCCTGCTCGCCGGCTGCGGCGCCGCATTGTCGGCAATGCCGGAGGAGGAGTACGAGCCCTCGTCCTACGAGAGCGAGCGCTTCTCCGCGGGCGAGCTCATCGTCTCGAGCGAGGCGCCGATGGAGGTCGAGGAGGTCCTCGCGCTCCTGGCGATCGACGGCTACGCGTTCACGCCGTCTCGCCGGCGGGAGGGCCTCTCACGGTGGCACCACCTCGAGGTCTGGCGCGTGGAGGGCGAGGCCCGTCACCGCCTCGATCACGACGAGACCGAGGACATCGTCCATCGCCTCTCCGGCCTCCTGCGCGAGGCGGGCGCGCCGATCCGCGTCAGCCTGAACGAGCGCACCCACCCGGAGTGAGCGCTCAGGCCTTCTTGGGCACCGGCATGTCGCCGTTCTGGTAGCGGCGCCAGTAGTCGTCGAGCTTGCTCGCGACCCGGCCGCTCAGCAGGAACATGCCGAGGATGTTCGGGAACGCCATGCCGAGGATCATCAGATCCGAGAAGGTCACGACGTTGCCGAGGTTCAGGATCGTCCCGAGCACCGTGAAGCCGAGGAAGATCACCCGGTAGAGCATCGACCAGCGCTTGCCGAAGAGAAAGACCCAGCAGCGCTCCCCGTAGTAGCTCCACGAGATCATCGTGGAGAACGCGAACATGAAGACGGCGACCGCGAGCACGTAGGGGAACCACGAGAACACGCTCGCGAAGGCGTTCGACGTCATCGCGACGCCGCGCAGCGTGTCGTCGGCGCCCTCCGGCACGTTGAGGTACTCGCCCGTCACGACGACCACCAGGCCGGTCATCGTGCAGATGATGATCGTGTCGATGAAGGGCTCGAGCAGCGCGACGAGCCCCTCCCGCACCGGCTCGTTGGTGGAGGCCGCCGAGTGGGCGATCGACGCCGAGCCGACGCCCGCCTCGTTCGAGAAGGCCGCCCGCTTGAAGCCGGTCACCAGCACGCCGAGCGCGCCGCCGAGGCCCGCCTGGGGGGTGAACGCCTCGGCCACGATCTTGCCGAAAGCCTCGGGGATGTGCGCTGCGTGCGCGATGAGGATGGCGCAGCCCGCCACTAGATAGACGCCGCACATCACCGGCACGATCGCGCCGGCGACGCTGCCGATGCGCTGGATGCCGCCGATGATCACCGCGCCGACGAGCAGCGCGATGAGGATGCCGAAGAGCCACGCCTTGTCCTGGAAGAACGGCAAGACCCGCGCGGTCTGCACGTAGGCCTGGTTGGCCTGGAACATGTTGCCGCCGCCGAAGCTGCCGCCGATGCACATGATCGCGAAGAGCACCGCGAGGATCTTGCCCAGCCGCGCGACGCCCAGCTCCTGGAGGCCGACCGCCAGGTAGCGCATCGGGCCGCCGAGCACGCGGCCTTGACCGTCGATCTCGCGGTACATCTGGCCGAGCGTGCACTCGGTGAACTTCGAGCTCATGCCGAGGAAGCCCGCCACGACCATCCAGAAGACCGCGCCGGGACCGCCGGCGCTCACCGCGAGCGCCACGCCGGCGATGTTGCCGAGGCCCACCGTCGCGCTCAGCGCCGAGGCGAGCGCTTGAAAGTGCGTGACCTCTCCGTCGGCGGCCCCCGTGTCGTACTTGCCGCGTAGGATCTCGATCGCGTGCTTGATCCCTCGCAGGCTGATGAACTGGAAGCGCAGCGTACAGAACACCGCCCCGAGGATCAGCCACACGACGATGAACGGCAGCGTCGTCTCCTCCGGCTCGCCGTTGTCCCAGAAGGCGAGATCGAAGAAGAGCACGGCGGCGAGCGGGCCCACGACGTAGACGCCGAAGCCCTCGTCGAGGCGGGAGAGCGCCGTGGGCTCGGGCTCGGTGACCTCCACGGCCGGTCCCATCGTGGGCTCGCCCTCCTGAGCCCGACAAGGCAGCGCCGTCGCGATCACGAGCGCCGCACAGACGGCCGCCAATCCGCCCCGAAGAGCCCTGCTCACGCCCTCACGCATTCGGTCCCGATATCACGGCGCGCCGCGAATGTCGTGCCCTACGCCGGGCTCTCGCCGAGCGCGAGCCGCAGCTCATTAATCGGCGTGAAGAGCCCGGATCGAGCCTCGGGGCGGGGAAAAGCGCGCCCGGACCCCTCGTTGCGCTCGACGGCGCTCACGCGGTAGACCGGCCGCCATGCGCGGCGCGATCCTCACGGGCTGTCTCCTTCTCCTCGCCTCGTGCGGCGGGAGCACACCGCCGGCCGAGGAGCCGACTCCGCTCGCCGACCCGGAGCCGGCTGCGGCGCCGAGCGCACCACCGGTGGCCGAGGTCCGCCCGGTCACCAACACCTATCACGGGGTCGACGTCGTCGATCCCTATCAGTGGCTGGAGAACCCGCAGGATCCCGAGGTGCGCGCGTGGAGCGACGCGCAGAACGCGTGGA
>JAEZBP010000059.1 GCA_023427125.1 Pseudomonadota bacterium
GTGCAGCACCCGCGAGGCGAAGACCGCGTCGGCGCCTCCGAGCTTCGCCACGCGGCGGCGCAGCTTGGGATCGTCGAGCTCGCCGGCGTGGAGCTCGACCTGTCCGTAGCCTCGCGCCTCGACCCGGCGGCGCGCGCGCTCGAGCTGGGGCTCGGAGCGATCGATCGCGATCACACGATCGAAGATCGGCGCGAGCACGTCGAGCAGGCTTCCGTCGCCGGTGCCGGCGTCGACCGCGAGGGCGCGCGGCGCGATCAGCGGGGCGAGCGCGCTCAGGTACGCGGGCAGCTCGTGCGGCATCGCGCTCGGGCTCGCCGCCTCGCCAGGCCGATCGAAGAACTCGCGCGCCGCCGCCTCGCGCAGCGCCACGAGCGCCGGGATGCGCGCGAGGCTTCCGTCCTCCTCGCAGAGCGCGCGGCCGGCGTCGAGCGCGTCGCCGACGACCGGATCGGACGCGACTCCGTCGTTCAGCCGGAGGAAGGCCCAGCGGGCGTGCTTGCGCAGCGCGAGGAGCCCCGCCTCACGCAGCGCCTTGGCGTGGCGCGACACGCTCGGCTGACCCTCGCCGAGCAGCTCGCTCAGCTCGCCGATCGCCAGCTCCTCCGCGCTCGCGAGCGCGAGCAGGCGCAGGCGCACCGGCTCGCTCAGCAGGCGATAGAGCTCCCAGCGGCGCTGGCTCGGGGCATGGGCCACGGACTCCACGGGCCGTGATGTATGCCGGGATGCGCATACGTGCAAGTCAGCACTCGCGCGCGACCCGCCCGCGACTCACGGCGCGGGGAGGAACACGGCCTGCCGGTAGTAGCGGAG
This sequence comes from Pseudomonadota bacterium, assembly GCA_023427125.1. Classification (GTDB taxonomy): domain Bacteria; phylum Myxococcota_A; class Polyangia; order Polyangiales; family Sandaracinaceae; genus JAEZBP01. The sequence goes on from JAEZBP010000059.1 coordinate 811, forward strand.
CTCCTCGATCGACTCGCGGATGTCGTCGAGCGCGCGGTGGGTGCTGTTCTTGTGGGGCCGAGCCTCGAAGGCCTTGGGGCTCCAGCGGCGCACCAGCTCCTTCACCGTCGAGACGTCGACGATGCGGTAGTGGAGGAAGCGATCGATGCCCGGCATGTAGCGAGCGAGGAAGAGGCGATCCTGGTGCACGGAGCTGCCGGCCAGCGGCGCGGCGCGCTCGGGGACGTGCAGCGCGAGGAAATCGAGCGTGCGCCGCTCGGCCTCTTCTTCGCTGATGGTCGAGGCGCGCACCCGCTCGATGAGCCCCGAGGCGCCGTGGTGCTCGGTGTTCCACTGGTCCATCGCGGAGAGGACCTCGTCCGGCTGATGCACGACCAGCTCGGGCCCCTCCGCGACGATGGTGAGCTGGCCGTCGGTGACGATGGTGGCGATCTCGAGGATGCGCTCGCGGGTGGAGTCGAGCCCGCTCATCTCCATGTCGATCCAGACGAGGCGATCGGTTTCGTTGGCCATGCGGCTGGAACATAGCGCGCCGAACGAGCTAAGGCGCGCTCTCGCAGGCGAGGATCGCGGCGACGCTGGTGCTGCCGTAGGCGCTGAGGATCGCCGAGGTGCCGGACGCGTTCGTGGCCGCGCTGACGCGGGAGGGCGCGCCGCCGATGGACGAGAGGTCGCTCGGCGCGAAGCTCGCGAGGTAGGTGCGGAGATCGGACGCGAGGATCCACGCGGAGAGCCCGAAGTCGCTCGCGCGCAGCACGAGGACGCCCTCCGCGATCCTCCGGACCGAGACGGCGTCGGATCGAGCGCCGAAGGGCGCGGCGCTCGGCGAGCGAGTCGCGGTCGCGGTCACGCCGATGAGGTTGTGATCGAAGGAGTCGCGATAGGACGCGACGATCTCGCCGAGCCCCGGCGCGATGGGGAGGCCGGTGGCGAAGCTGCCGGGGAGCGTCTGGCTCCCCACGGGTGAGCCGTCCGGCGCGAGGAAGTCGAGCTGCGCCTCGCCGGTCGCGATCACGACGCTCGCTCCGTCGTCGGCGAGCGCAGGGCCGGCGCCACCAGCGATGAACGGCGTGAGCGCCGCGCCGCCCGAGCGCCAGAGCCAGCGCTGCGGCTCCTCGCCGTCGGCCGTGTCGAGCGCGATCCAGTCGTGTCCGCCGAAGACGTGGGCGTCGAGCGCCACGGCGGGGCTGCCCGCGCCGAGAGAGGCTGGCGGCGCCACGGGAAACAGCGCGCCGCCCTCGCGCAGGACCTCGAGGCGCTGCGCGTCGCCGTCGATCGTGAGCGCGACCAGGATGCGCTCGCCGTCGCTCGCCGCGCTCGCCAGCTCGACGATCCGAGGCGGCTCCGGCGTGAAGAGAGGCATCGGCGTGCGCCCTGAGCCATCGAGCACGAGGCCGGCGAGCTCGCCAGCCTCGCTGCGCCCGATCACGACGAAACCATCTCCCGCGGCCACGATCTCGGCGTCGACGAGCCCCTCGACGCGGGTCAGGGACCCGACGCCCGGCGCGTCCTCGTCGATCGCTCCGTCGCAGTCTTGATCGCGCCCATCGCAGCGCTCGGCGGCGCCGGGGAACGTGTCGGGGTCGCCGTCGTTGCAGTCGTCACCGCAGGGCGGCGGTGCGAAGCCGTCGCCGTCGGCGTCGGTGCGCGCCCCGGTCATCACGCACTCGCCCGCCACGCAGGCGAGCGCGAAGCACGGGTTGGTCCCGCAGTCCGCGTCGATCCAGCAACCGCCGGTCGCCATCGGTAGCGCGCGCCCGCTCGGCACGCGCTCGCCGCCGCCGCACCCCTCGAACTCCGAGCCCAGCGACGCGAGCGAGAGCAAGGCGACCAGGAGCAAGAGCGCAGGGTGAGGACGTCGGCCCACGGAGCGAGAGCATAGCAGCCGCCCGCCGGCGCGTGCTCGGCCACCCGCGAGAAGCGAGAACGGCCGGTCGAGGTGCACCCTCAACCGGCCGTCATCACGTGCTCTTGAGCGGGCGAACGGATTCGAACCGTCGACATTCAGCTTGGGAAGCTGACGCTCTACCGACTGAGCTACGCCCGCAGCTCGGAGGCAGAGGGATATCCTTCGCGCCCTCGCCAGTCAAGCTGTCGCGAGCTCATCTCGCTCGGGGAACGCCGAGCGGAGCGTTCACCCTCGGCTGGACACCGGGGACGGGTAGCGCCGACCGGACGGAAGGGCGCGCAGCTCGGCCGGCGCGCTCGCGAAGCGCGCGCACAACCAACCCCGCGCGCTCGCGAAGCGCGCGCACAACCAACTCCGCGCGCTCGCGAAGCGCGCGCACAACTAACTCCGCGCGCTCGCGAAGCGCGCGCACAACCAACTCAATCTTCGCCCATCAGGTCGTCGAAGGCGCGGTCGATGTCGTCGGGGGCCATCGGGGCGGCGGCCGCCGCGGGGGCCTGCGGCGTGGCCAGCGCTTGGATGCGGGCGCCGACGCCGCGGAACGTGGGGTCGCGCTTCTGCACCTTCTGGAAGTAGTAGATCGCCTCCTTCGGATCGTGCAGCAGGTCGTACGCGTTGCCGAGCTCGAAGTAAAGACCGAGCTCCTCGCGATCGGTCTTCGTGTCCGCGTAGAGGCCCTTCTTGAAGTGCGCGATCGCCTCCGCCACGTCGCCCTTCTCGATGTGACAGAGGCCGATCATCGTCTCCGCGATGCACACCCGCAGCGGGTTGCGCACGCACAGGCGGAACTCGTTGATCGCGTCGTCGAGCAGGCCCATCTCCTTATAGGCGATGCCGAGATCGAAGTGGGTCTCGCTGTCCTCCATTCCCACTTGCTGCTCGACGCCCTTCTTGAACTGCGCGAACACCTCCTCGACGTCGAGCACGTCGCCGCCCGGATCGCCCTCGATGTCGTCCTCGAGCTCCTCCGCGAGCTTCTCCGCGAGCTCGAAGCTCTGGTCGGCGACCGGCTGCGCGGAGCGCGGAGGCTCGGAGCGCAGCTGCGGAGCCGCCGCGTTCGCGAGCGCGCCCACCTCGCGCAGCTTCTCCTCGATCAGCGGGTGCCCCGGGTGATGCGAGAGCGCGTCGCCGAGCGAGGCGCGCGCCTCGTCGAAGAGGCCCTGCGCGACGAAGAAGTCGGCCTCGTCGAGGATCTCCTCGACCTCGCCCGGCGCGACGGAGCGCCGCGCGACGTCCGCCGCGAGCTGCCCGGGCGAGCTCGGTCGCAGCGGGACGTCGTCGAACTCGCGCGGCGACATCGGCGCGAGGAGATCCATCGGCCGCGGCACTCGCGGCATCCCGAGGCTCTGGCTGGCGGACGGCGGAGGGACCATCGCCGGGCGCTGCGCGGGGCCGGCGGCGTGCGCCTCGTCGAGTGCGTCGAGAGAAGGCGCGTCCGTCGCGGTGACCGGCGACTCGCTGCTCTGCTCGAGCGGCGCCTCGGTGCCCACGCCGCCCTCCTCGGGGTAGGGCCCCGCGTGCGTCGACTCGACCAGGCCGGTCGACTCGTCGAGGAAGAGCACGTCGTCCTCCGCCGCCGACTCGGGCTCGGGCGGCGCGACCGAGCCGTCCATCGCGCTCAGGCGCGCGAGCGCCTCGGCGTTCGTGGGATCGAGCTCGAGCACCTCGCGCAGGTAGAGGATCGCCGCCGCGCTCTCCTCCTCGCGGAGGATCTCGGCGAGCGTCATCAGCTCGGCCATGGCCTTCACGGTCTGGCCCTGGCCGAGGTAGAGATCTTTCAGCCGCTCGCGCGCCTCGACGTGCAGGGGCTCGATCTCGAGCACCGCGCGGAGCTGCTCCATCACCTTCTGCTTGAGCCCGTAGCGCATGAAGACGTCGCACTCGGTCAGCAGCCGCGCGATCTGGGCCTCGCGCTGGACGTCGGGCGGGACGCTGCGCGACTCCGAGGAGGGCGCCGAGGACGCGGGCGCCGCGGCCACCTCGGGGACGTCCTCCTCGACCAGGATCTCTTCTTCGAGGACGTCGATGTCCTCGTCGCCCTCGAGCTCGTCGTCGTCGAGCTCGTCGAGCTCCTCGCTCTCCTCGAGCTCCGGCGCGGGCTCGGACGTGCGCACCGCCGATCGGCTGGGCTCGACGACGGCGCTCGCCGGCGGGGCGATGTCCCGGCGCACGCTCGCGCCCGACGCGTAGCTCGCGAGCGCCTGGCGCGCCTCGGCGTCGCCCGGATCGAGCTCGAGCATCTTCTTCAGGGTGCGCGCGCGCTCGTCGGGGCGGTTGGCCTCCTGGTGGATGCGCGCGACCTCGCGATAGACGCTCAGTGTCTTCGGCAGCTGCCCGAGCTGGTTGAAGGCCTCGGCGAGCAGCTCGAGGGTGCCGACGTCCTTGGGGTCGGCCTTGAAGCAGAGCTGCAGCTTGCTCAGCGCGCGCTTCGGATCGCGGCGCTCGAGGTAGAGGCCGGCCAGCTCGCGCGAGAGCTTCGCGTCTTCGGGGCGGTGGAACTGCAGGCGCTCGGCGACCTTGATGAAGTCGTCCATCCGGCCCTGCGCCTTGAGGAGCGCGGCGCCGGTCTCGAACGCCTCCGCCGCTTCGCCGGTGCGCCCGGCCTTGCTCAGCGCCTCGGCGAGCTTGATCCGGACGGGGATGTTCTCCGGCTCGAGCTCCGTCATCTTCGCGAGCGTCGTGAGCGCTCGATCGATGTCGCCGGCGCGCGCGTAGCCCGCGGCTACGTGCTCGTAGGTCGAGAGCGCCTCGCTCGTGAGCTCGAGCAGCTCGTACTGCCTGCCGAGCTCGAGCTGGATGTCGAGCCGGGTCGGGTCGAGCTTGAGGATCTGCTTGTAGACCGCGACGGCCTTGCGCGAGAAGCCGGAGCTCCCGTAGGTCGCGGCGACTCGGGCGTAGGTGTCGATCGCCTCGCGGCGCGCGCCGTTGCGTGTGTAGAGGTCCCCGATCTTGAGCCAGGTGCGGATGTCGCTCGGGTCCGCCTCGACGAGCTTCCGGTACTCGACGATGGCCTTGTCGTAATTGCCCTTCGCCAGATGCTTCTGGGCAGCTTCGAGGACCTTGGTGCGATCGAGGCTCACGGGAGGAGGCGCGCGGCGCGGTTATCGGGTGTCGGATTCCAGACGAAGGAGGGCGAGCCGAGCCGGCGCGGTCGACGAGAGGCGTCGGCGGCGCATGAGCATGAGAAACAGGTGAGCCGAAGGCCCGCCCAGGGTACACAGGGACGATTAGACGTTGAAAACAGGCCCGCGGCCACGCAGGGACGCGAGAAAGCTCGGCTCTGAGTGTCAGCATACGGGCCTGCTGCGGCGGGGGTCAAGGCGCGACGCTCGGGGCCAGTTGGGGGCGCGAGCCCACAACTGGGCGACGCACGCCCCGCGGAGCGCCGAGCACGGCGGATCGCGGGGCGTTCGCAGGGAGAGATCGTCAGGGTGCGGGCGCGAGAAGGAAGGGGCGGCTCGCGATCACACGGCCGTCGGGCCCGCGGACCACCGCCTCCCAGCGGCCCTCGGTGTAGATGTGCCGGGTGTAGGCCCACGTTCGGAAGCGCGCGCTCCGCGCAGGGACCTCGACCGACACGTGCCCCACGCCCTCGCCGCGCTCCGGCTCGAACGTCACCGTGAGCGCCACCGGCTCACCCGTCTCGTTCACCGCCTCGACGAACGCGTAGATCCGCGGCGACTCGCCGACCGAGAAGGAATCGGCCGCGCCCGTCGGCTCGCGGTTCGCGACCCCCGTCGCGACGATCAGGCGGCGCACCCGGACCGCTCCGCTCGCGAGCTCCGGCTCATAGCTCTCCTCCGGCGCAGGCTCGGCCTCGACGTCGAGGCCCGTCGGCGCGGTCGTCGCGAGCTCGGGCGCGAGCGCCGGAGCGGGCAGCGGCTCGACCGCGCGGGTCGTCGCGGGCGCAGGCGCAGGCTCGCCGCAGGCCGCGAGGAGCGCGATCGCGCCGAGGCCCAAGACCAGGCCGCTGATCCCCGAGAGCGCGAGCTCGATGTTGCTCTTCATCTTCCAATACCTCCGTTGAGCGGCATCCACAGCAGCGCCCGTGCCACGGGTGGATGTGCGCCGCGCTCTTCCGTCGGAGCCTCGGCCGCGTCCTCTGCCAGACACGACAGCGCGTGTCCTGGGCGACGTAACGGTCCGCACGCCCGCTGTGCCGAGCTGAGCAACGAAGAGAGCGTGGCCCGAGGTTTGGACCGGGCTCGATGTTTGCGTAGCCGCGCGCGTGCCCGAGAGCCCCCGCACCACGTTGCCTGCCGGCACGCGCCTCCTGAGTCGCTACGTGATCCGCGGCGTGCTCGGCCGCGGCGGGAGCGCGACGGTCTACGAGGCGGACGACACCGAGGGCGACGGGCTCTGCGCGGTCAAGGTCCTCGACCCCGAGCCGGAGCATCGCGACGCCGAGCGCGAGAGGATGCTGCGCGAGGCGCGCCTCCTGGCGGCCGTGCGTCACGACGGGATCGTGCGGGTGCGCGACGGTGGCCTGCTCGACGGTGGGCGCGCGTACCTCGTCATGGAGCGCCTCGACGGTCGCACGCTCGCCGATCGGATGGAGGAGTGCTTCTGGCTCCCGCTCGACGAGGCGGTGGCGATCGCGGAGCAGCTCCTCGAGGCGCTCGAGGCGGCGCACGCGGCCGGCGTCATCCATCGCGACGTGAAGCCGAGCAACGTCTTCCTCACCCGAGGTGGCGCTCGCCCGCGCACCAAGCTCATCGACTTCGGCATCGGCGTCGATCTCGGCGACCCCACCGGTCGGCTCACCGCGCCGGGCGTCGTGGTCGGCACGCTCGGCTACATGGCGCCCGAGCAGCTCTTCGGCGACGAGCCCACCGCGCGCTCCGACGTCTACGCCGCGGGCGCGACGATGTACGAGATGCTCGCCGGGCGCCGGCCCTTCGAGCTCGAGGCCGGCGACGTGCGCTCGGTCCTCCGCGCGAGGTCGCGGGCCGTCGAGCCGCTCGCGACGATCCGCCCTTCGATTCCACGTCCGCTCGCGGACGGCGTGATGCGCGCGCTCTCCCGCCGCCCCGGTGATCGGCACGCGAGCTGCCGCGCGATGCGCGAGGCGTGCGTATCGAGAGCGGCCTGAGCGGGCTGGCGCGCGCGCTCGCCTACGAGCGGTTCTTGCTGACGATCGTCTCGTCGCGGCGGCTGCGCTTCTTGCCGACGTTGCTCGCCGGCTTCGCCTCCATGATCTCGAGCTCGGGGCCGTCGTCGTCGTCCGGGTCCGCGACCACCGTGACCTCGACCGACTCGTCCTCGCCGTCGATCTCCATCTCGAGGAGGACCTGCGCGTCGGCGTCCTCCGGGTAGGCGCGGCGCGGCGGCACCGGCTTCTGGGGGAGCTTGCCGATGCCCGGCGCCACGCTGCACGCGAGCACCACCACCGCGATGTTGTCGCGCGCGCCGGTGCCCTCGGCGGCGGCGAGATCGATCAGGAGCCGCACCTGCTCCTCGGGGCTCCCGCCGACCGACAGGGCCTGCGCGATCTGCCCGTCGTCCACCTCGTCGGTGAGGCCGTCCGAGCAGAGCATGTAGCGGTCGCCGGCGGCGATCTCGTAGGTGCGCACCGAGACGCGCACGCTCTTGTCCATCCCGAGCGCGTTGGTGATCACGTTGCGCGGGAGGCGCGCCGCGCTGTCGGCGTCGATGTCGGGCTTGAGCTCGAGCACGTCGTTGAGCAGCGTGTGGTCTTGCGTCAGCAGCTCGAGGCGGCCCTCGCGGATCCGGTAGCAGCGGCTGTCGCCGACGTGGCCGAGCACGAGCGTCGAGCGCGGCAGATCGAAGTACGCCGCGACGAGCGTGGTGCCCATGCCGCGCTTGTGATCGGAGCCCGCCGCGACGTCGATGATCTCGCGGTTGGCGCGCTGGAACGCGCTCGCCAGGCGCCTCGCCGCCCAGGAGAGGCCCATGCCGTCGTAGGGCGGCGCGGAGCTGGCTTCGTCCTGCGTCGACTCGAAGTAGTGCGCGACGGTGGTGGTCGCGAGGGCCGACGCGATGTTGCCCGCGTTGTGGCCGCCTGCGCCGTCCGCGACCATGTAGAGGTCGAGGTCGGGACGCAGCAGGATCGAGTCCTCGTTGTGATCGCGGCTGCCGATGTGGGTGTTGCCGGCCCCCATGACTCGCAGCGGAGAACGGGTGCGCAGAGCGTCGCTCATGGCGGCAGTATATCAGGGGTGGTGCAAATCCGATGCGGGAGTTTGGCGGGGGTACGCCCGTAAGCACCAGAAGGTGCGCCGTTCATCCAGTGCTCACCGCAGGGACGCCCGATGCTCGCTGCCGCGTGCCGCTCCTCTACGGACGGTCGCCTTCCTCGTTGGCACGGATGCCGATGGGGCGGTGCGCAGCAGCGGAGGGAAGCATGGACGTGATTGTCTTCGTCGGTCTCGCGGTGGCGCTGATGAGCGCCGCGGTCGTGATCGGGCTGGGCCGCCGGCATGCCTGGCGCTGGGGCGAGGTGTCCGCCGGTGTCGAGCTCGTGGGTGAGGGCGCGTATCGCGAGGTGATCGTGCAGAGGGTCCGCCCTCGCGGAGTGCCGCCGGTGATCTCGTGGTCGGCCGGCCTCGGCTACCTGTGGGCGGCGCTCACGTTCTTCGTGTTCTCGCCGGCGGGGCTGCTCCTGGCCTTGCTCGCCGCCGAGCAACGCCACGGCCCGCTGGCCCTCGCGCTCGTGATCGTCTGCCTGAGCGGGCTCGCGCTCGCCATCGCGCTCGTGATCGCGGGGACCTCGCTCCTGCGCTGCCGGCCCGGCGCGGGTGAGCGCGCGCGATGGATCGGCGGGTGGTCGGTGCTCCATCACGTCGCAGTGCTCGCGACGATGGCGTTGCTGGCGATCTCGTGGACCGCCGGGTTCCTGCTCCTCGCGGCCATTCCATGTATCTTGGGGCTCGTCCACGCCCTTTCCCTCCTCGCGGCGGGCCGCTTCGAGCCTGCCGTACCGAATGAGCCGACCGTCTGAGCCACCCTGCGTCCTCGTCGTCGACGACGATCCGCCCACCGCTCGCTTGCTCGAGGTCGCGTTCCGGCGGACCCGCGCGAAGGTGGTCACCCACCACCGCGCGTTCGGCGTCCTCGAGGCGGTCGCGCTCCATCGGCCCGTGCTGGTGGTGCTCGACGTGATGATGCCGGGGCTCGACGGGCCCTCGCTGGTCGAGCTGCTGCGCGCGGATCGCGATCTGGCAAGAACTCGGGTCGTGCTCTGGTCGGCGCTCGACCTCGACGACCTCACGGCGCGCGGCGAGCGCTGCGGCGCCGACGGGGTGCTCGAGAAGGTGCGCGGCCCGCGCGCCGCGGTCGATCAGATCTGCGCCTGGCTGCTCGACTGGGACGCGCTCGATCTTCGCTGAGGGAGGAGGCGGCCGAGGCCGATCACCAGCGCCACGCCGAAGACGCCGATCACCCACCCGCGCGGGGCGAGCGGCGCGAGCAGGGTGTGCTGGAGCGCGAAGATCGCGGCCACGTAGGCGAGGCGGTGGAGCGGCTTCCACGAGCGCACGCGCAGCCTCTCGACGAGGCGCGGGTAGCTCGTGATCCAGAGCGCGAGGAGGATGGCCCACGCGAGGATGCCGCCCCGCACCCACGGGAGATCCCAGAGGTGCGCGAGCGAGCCGCCGAGGTAGGGGCGGAGCGCGACCCCGCCGTGCAGGGTGGCCAGCGCGGCGGCGCTGACGCCGAGGGCGCGCCGGAGCGCGGCGATCCACGGGCCGAGCG
>JAEZBP010000070.1 GCA_023427125.1 Pseudomonadota bacterium
GCGCTCGTCTGCCTGCACCACGACGTGCTCGATCTCTTCGGCGACGAGGGCGCCGATGGCGCGATGTGCGGGAGCGCGCTGGCGCTCGCCGCCACGACCGGGCTCCTGCGCATCATGAGCGATCGCCACTGGGTCACCGACGTGATGACCGGGGCCCTCGTCGGCTCGGCCATCGGCATCCTCGTCCCGTGGATCCTGCACTATCAGGGTGGCGGCCGGAGGCCGCTGCGCGGCACGAGCGCCCCGCCGATCGCGCTCGCCCCGATGATCGGCGACGAGACCTACGGGGTCAGCGCGTTCGGCCTCTGGTAGCCGGCTGCGCTACCCTGCGGCCATGACGCGCTACGGCCGGCGCTTCCGGAGGGTGTCTCGCTCGCTGAGCCGGGTGCAGCTCATGCGCTCGTCGATGGACGAGACATTCACGCTCACCGATCGCGATCTGCTCGACAAGGATGCGGGCCGGCGCTTCCTCGACTTCTACGGCGACGAGGGCCTGCGCCTCGCGCTCGAGCGCTATGGCTTCTTCGAGGCGCTCACCAAGCGCGGGTGGTCCGACTTCACCATCGACGCGCACGCGCACGACGCGCAGCACTCGCTCTTTCTGGACGGGCGGCCGGCCGGCGGCGGCGACGCGAGCCGCCTGATCGAGCTGACCGTGCGCCGGGATCGCCTGCGCATCGAGCCGCCCGCGCCGCAGCGGACGTGGGATGTGCTGACGGTCGACTGGCTGAGCCTGCGCAACCCGAGCGGGCGCTTCACCAAGGACCGCATGCGCCTGCCCGGCCAAGACGCGCCGGGCCTCGGGTTGGGGGAGCTCGTGGCCGAGCTGCTCTATCGCGTCGTCGCTCGCCTGAAGCTCGACGGGCTGGTCACGGTCGCCGAGTACTTCCACAACGCGGTGCTCTACGCGCGCGAGCTGCCCTTCGCCGATCCCGCCTACCAGGGGCAGCTCGACGCGCTCTCCGCGCTGCTCTTCGATCGCGAGAAGCTCACGTTCGCGCAGGCGGCGTGGGCGATGCATTGGGGCCACGTGCTCGACGCGAGCGACTGCGTGGTTCGATGGAAGGGCGAAGCGATGGTGAAGTCGGCCGACGACGAGCTCACGAGCTATCTCTCCTCGGACGAGTACCGCGAGAGCGCTGCCCGCGCGGCCGCCACCCTGCGCTACCGCCTCGCGCGCGCCCCCTTCGAGGAGGAGTGGGCGAAGAACGAGCGCGCGCTGCTCGAGCCGACGACCGATCCCTGAGTCTCGCCGGTCGACGCCGGCGTCTTTCCAGGGTAGATGCGGCGCGCGCCGGCGTAGGGGGGAGCGGGCGCATGGCACGAGCACAGGGGAGCCTCATGAAGACGACGAGAGCCGCGGTCGTGACCGCGCTGGCGATGACTTGGGTGACCACGGCGTGTGACGGCCCGCGGGCGGCGCCCGACACCGGGCCGGTCCGCGTGGACTCCGGTCCGATCACGGTGGACGACGGCGGCCCGATGCCCGACGGCGGCACCGACGGCGGCACCGACGGCGGCACGATGCGCGACGGCGGCACCGACGGCGGCGCGATGAGCGACGGCGGGATGGACTCGGACTCGTCCGTCCCGGTCGACGGCGGGCCGAGCGTCGTCTGCGGCGACGGAGTCGTGAGCGGCGCCGAGCTCTGCGATCCGTCGATCCCCTCGGGCTCGCCGGGCGCGTGCCCGACGAGCTGCAACGACGGACTCGCCTGCACGGCCGACGTGCTGATGGGCACGGCCGGCGCCTGCGACGCGCGCTGCACGACCACGCCGGTCACGGCGTGCACGGCAGGCGACGGATGCTGCCCGAGCACGTGCACCACCACCACCGACGACGACTGCTCCACTTGCACGCCGCGCACCGCGTGCGCCACGGGCGAGTGCGGCACCGTCGATGACGGCTGCGGAGGCCCGCTCGACTGCGGCACCTGCGCGGTCGGCGGCGCGTGCGACGTCGACACCGACTGCGCGAGCGGCGTGTGCATCACCGAGCTCTCGAGCGGCTGGCCGGCAGGCTACTGCTCGCTCGGCTGCGCGGTCGACGCGGACTGCGGCGCCGGCTCGCACTGCGCGTTCAACGACGACGACGGCTTCGGCGCGTGCGTGGCCAACTGCGCGGTGAGCGGGGACTGCCGGACCGGCTACTCCTGTCACAACACCGACGGCGACGTGCCGGCGACCAACGAGTGCGCGCCCACCGGCGCCGGCACCGCCGGGATCGGCGCTCCGTGCACGAACAGCGCGCAGTGCGCGGGCGGCGACGCGGCGTTCTGCGCCGTCGAGGCGCGGGGCTGGCAGGGTGGCTACTGCACTCGCACGTGCAGCAGCGACACGGACTGCGGCAGCGCGGCGCACTGCGGCCTCATCGACGCGGACAGCGGCGAGGGCATCTGCATGGTCGACTGCGCGGGCCCGACCTGCCGCACGGCGGGCTACGCCTGTCACGACATCGACGGCGACGACGAGAGCGAATGCGCCCCGTCCGCCACCGGCGCCGGCGTGACCGGCTCGGCGTGCCGCGCCGCCTTCGAGTGCGCCGGAGGCGTCGACGGCTTCTGCATCGCGCAGCCCGACTGGATCGACGGCTACTGCACCAGCACGTGCGAGACGGACTCCGACTGCACGAGCATGGCGGGCGGGCACTGCACCACCGTCGGCGCGCTCGACCTCTGCACGGCCAACTGCACGACCAACGCCGACTGCCGCACCCCGGGCTACGTCTGCACCGATCTCGACGACGACGGCGCCCGCGAGTGCTGGGCCGGCGCCACCGGCACCGGCGACGTGGGCTCGCCCTGCGACTTCGTCTGGCAGTGCGCCGGGGGCGAGCGCGGCGGCTGCTTCAGCGAGGACAGCGGCTTCTTCCGCCAGGGCTACTGCACCGTGGACTGCGGGAGCGGCGCGTGCCCGACGGGCTCCCACTGCAGCACGATCGGGACGAGCTCCATCTGCGTCGAGAACTGCGGGAGCGACGCCGACTGTCGGGCCGACGGCTATCGCTGTTACGACGCCGCGAACGACGCCGACACGATCCGGGAGGGCGGGCCGGCCGGGACCGGGACCGGCGCGGGCGGCGCGCCGTGCGCGGGCATCTGGTCCTGCGGCGGCGGCTCGCTCGCGGGCTGCGCGCAGGACGATCCGGACACGACCGAGGTCGAGTGGCCGAACGGCTACTGCGTGCGGGACTGCAGCGCGAGCGCGTGCCCGACCGGCAGCTCTTGCGTGCCGCTCACGAGCTCCTCGATGTGCTTCGACAACTGCACGGGCGCCGGCATGGGCGACTGCCGCGCCGGCTACACCTGCGGCAGCGCCGGCGTGGCCTCCAACGTCTGCTTCTGATGTGAGGGCGCTCGGCGGTGGCCCGCCGAGCGCGAGTCGCCCGCCGGAGCCTCGGGAGCATCGGTCGAGCGGATCTGCGATGACGGGCCGGTGCGGTTCGCCGAGCTCTCGCTCCTCTCGGGCGGAGAGCTCTCGGATCAATCGAGCACGAGGCGGAGCCTGGTGGCGAGGGTCGCCGCGTCGCAGGGCTTCGGGAGGACCGCCGCGAAGAGGCCGAGGTCGGTCACGTCGTGGCTCGACCACGAGCCCGAGACGAGCACGACCGGGACCGACACGCCGGCCGCGCGGATCCGGGTCGCGAGCTCGATGCCGCTCAGGGTCGGCATGGTCAGGTCCGTGAGGACGAGGTCGAACGCGCCGGGCTCTTCGGTGAGCCGCGCCAGCGCGGCCTCGGGCTCCGTCTCGACGGTCGGGACGTACTCGAGACGCTCGAGCAGCCGCCCGAGCGCGTGCGCGACCGGGGCCTGATCGTCGACCACGAGCACGCGCTCGCCTCTTCCGCGCGGTGCGTGCGGCATCTCCAGGATCGGGCGGTACGCGTCGGCCATGCGCGGCAGGTAGATCTCGAAGCGCGTGCCCGCCCCCTCGCTGCTCATGACGCGCAGCGCGCCCCGGTGGCTCTTCACGATTCCGTGCACGACGCTCAGCCCGAGGCCGGTCCCCCGGCCCGGCGGCTTCGTCGTGAAGAAGGGCTCGAAGATGCGCTCGAGGACCTTCGGCTCCATTCCGTGGCCTTCGTCCTCGACCACGAGGCGCGCGTAGGATCCCGCCGAGAGCGCGGGGCGCGCGTCGGGCAGCCCTGCGCTCGTGATGGTGACCGGCGCGAGGGTGATCGTGACGAGGCCGCCCTCGGGCGGCAGCGCCTGGTGCGCGTTGAGCACCACGTTGACGACCACCTGGTTGAGCTGGGTGGAGTCGCCGTGCACCAGCCCCGCCTCGGGATCGAGCGCCGCCTGGAGCCGTGTGGTCGCCGGCACCATCGCGCGCACGAGCTCGAGCGCGTCCTCCACCAGCGGGGCGAGCTGCATGGGGCTGCGCGCCGTGCTCTCGCTGCTGCGGCTGAACGTGAGGAGGCGCCGCACGAGCTCGCGCGCCTGGATCGCCGCGGTCACGATCTGCTCGACCGCGCGCCGCACCGGCGCGTCGCTCGGGATCTCGAGCAGCGCGAGCTCCGCCCCGACCAGCACCGGGACGAGGAGGTTGTTGAAGTCGTGCGCGATGCCCCCGGCCAAGGTGCCGATGGTCTCGAGCCGCTGCACTTGGTGCAGCTCGCCCTCGAGGCGCTCGCGCTCGAGCTCGGCGCGCCTGCGCTCGGTCTCGTCGCGCATCGCGAGCGTGATGCCGCCGTCCGCCCGCGGGCTGACCCGGGCGCGGAAGGTCCGCTCTCGGAGGGACACGCTGCGCTCGACGATCGTGTCGTCCGCGACGGCGTCGGACGCGGCCTCGCGGATCGCCAGCTCCACGTCCTCGGGCACGAGCGCGCTGAGCAGCTCGCCGACCCGCGCCGCGCCGAAGAGGGGCGCCAGCGAGGCGGGGACGTGGAGATCGCGCACGCGCCCTTGGGCGTCGAGCCCGGCGACGAGATCGCCGAGGCTCGCCAGGGTCGCGCGCAGGCGCTCTT
>JAEZBP010000072.1 GCA_023427125.1 Pseudomonadota bacterium
TCGGGTGTGCAGCAGCGGAAGCCTCGTCTGCGACGCCACCCCCGGCTCCCCCACCGCCGAGGTCTGCGACGGAGCCGACAACGACTGCGACAGCAGGATCGACGAGGACGCCGCGGGCGTCGGCGCCGGATGCACCCGCGGGGTCGGCGCGTGCGCGCGCACCGGCGTTCGGGTGTGCAGCAGCGGAAGCCTCGTCTGCGACGCCACCCCCGGCTCCCCCACCGCCGAGGTCTGCGACGGAGCCGACAACGACTGCGACAGCAGGGTCGACGAGACCGGCACGCCGGCGTTCACGGCGGCCGGCTACACCGCATCCCGGAGCTGCGTCGATCTCGCCGTGGGCGACATCAACGGCGACGCGCACCCCGACATCGTGTGCGCCATGGAGATCGACACGACGCTCGATCCCGACACCCGGCTCGCGTACTTCCGGAGCACCGGGCCCGCGACCTTTGGCACCGTCCAGTACACCTCGCCGGTGGGCGTCTCTCCGTTCCGAGTTCAGAGCGACATCGCGTTGGGCGATCTCAACGGCGACGGCCGCGACGACCTCGTGGCGGTCGGCGAGACCATGAAGGCGCAGGTCTACCGGAACACCGGGAGCGCCTTCGCGGCGCCGGTCGAGGCCTTCAACTTCAGCGTGAGCGGCGAGCCCGGCACGGGCGGCCTGCTCCTCTACGACTTCAACGGCGACGGCCGCCTCGACATCCTCACCACCATCGGGACGATCCGGAGCGAGACGTCCTGGCGACTGGTCGTGTCGCTCGGCAATGGCAATGGAACCTTCCAGGCACCCACCGAGCTCGGCGTGACCAACAACGGCCGCGCCAAGGACATCCTCGTCGGTGACGTGGACGCCGACGGCGATCAGGACCTGCTGGTCCTCACCAACGAGCGGGTGATCGTCTATCGGCGAGCGGGCAGCACGTTCGGCGCGCCCGCGATCCTGATCTCCGGTCTCGATGCGGTCGAAGAGCTCGGCTACGCCGACGTCACGGGCGACGGCCGACCGGACCTCTTGATCCCCCAGTCGGGGAACGTCCAACTGCATCGCGCCCAAGGCCTGGGCTTCGCCGCGCCCGTCACGGCGACCCTTCCCGGGACAGCCTTCGCCGCGGCGTTCATGCAGTTCGACTGCGATGCCACGGCCGAGGCGGTGGTCGCCATGGTCAACGGTGGCGCGCGGCCGAGGCTCTATGCGAACCCCGCGACCATGGCCGATTGGATCGAGCTCCCCGCTCCCACGACCGGGCTCATGACGGTCGAGGTCGCCGATCTGAACGGCGACGGCTTCGACGACCTGGTCATCGGCCGGACCACCAACGGCATCTCGGTGCTGCGCCGCCTGCCCTGAGATGCCGAGGCCCTGAGCTGCCGTGAGCGTCATCCGAGCTCACGCGCGGGGCGCGCTCCGGCCGGCGCGTGCGCGCCCCACGGACTCATGCGCCGAGACCGGTGGCTCGTCGGCGCTCATCGGCCGCGCGGCGCGGGCGCCGGGGCGGTGCGGGGATCGTCGGGCCAGGGGTGGCGCGGGTAGCGGCGCAGCAGCGAGCGCTTGAGCTCGGGGTAGTGGCGCGCCCAGAAGCCCGCGAGGTCGGTCGTGACCTGCAGCGCGCGGTGGTTCGGCGCGAGCAGGTGGAGCACGAGCGGGACGCGGCCGCTGGCGATGGCGGGGCCCTCGCTCATGCCGAAGAAGTCGGCGAGGCGCGAGGCGATCCACGGCGGGCGATCGTCCTCGTAGGTCACGGGCACGCGGCGGCGGCCGGGCAGCGACACGCTCTCGGGAGCGAGCGCCTCGAGCTTGGCGAGCACGCCGCTGCCGAGCTCGGCGCGCACCCACTCGAGCAAGCCCGCGTCCCTCAGCTCCGCGAAGCTGCGCTTGCCGGCGCACAGCCTCACCAGCAGATCGCGCAGGAGCGCGTCGTCGAGCGCGGGGAGCGCGGGATCGAAGCCCCGGGCGAACGCGAGCCGGCGCTTGAGCGCGATCCACGCGTCCTCGTCGACGAAGCGACCGAGCCCCGCCGCGATCGCCGCGTCGGCGAGCACGCGCGCGGCGTCCTCTTCGCTCGGCTCGATCTCGCTCTGCTCGAGCGCGAGGCCGTCGTAGCGCAGCTCGCCCACGCCCACGACGCGCTCGCGGGCCGCGTCGAAGCGCGCCTCGCGCACGTCCTCGATGCGATCGAGGAAGAGCCCCATCAGCATGTCGGTCGTGACCGCGCTCGCGCGCCGCACGAGCACCCCGCTCGGCCGGGTGTCGGCGTCGATCAGCGCCAGGAGCGGCGCGTCCTTCACCGCGCTCTGCGCATCCAGCCGCGCGGAGCCGCCGCCGCCGAGCACGAGCTCCTCGCCCCCCGGCTTGCGGCGGCGGGCGAGGCGGTCGGGGAAGCCGGCGAGCGTCGCCGTCAGCAGCGCGCCCTCTTCATCGAAGCTCTCTTCGATGTCCAGCGCGACGCCCGCGAGCTCGCGCTCGATCTGCCGGGCCGCGTCGAAGACCGTTCGCACCGCCCGCGCGTCGAGGCCGGCGCTCTGCAGGGACGAGGGCGACGCGTCGGGGCCGAGCGCCTCGAGCTCGTCGAGGCGCGCGATCAGATCGGAGGACGCGACCTCATCGCTCCTCGCCTCGTGCGCGCCGAAGCGCGTGCGCGCGGCGAGGCGCACCTCGCGCTCGGCGATCAGCGCCGCGAGCATCGCGCCTGAGCGCGGATGGCCGAGCCGCTTGGCCTCGAGCGCCACGCGCGCGAGCCGCGGGTGGATCGGCAAGGCGAGCATCGCCCGGCCGAGCTCGGTCACCGCGCCGCGTCCCACCGCGCCGCGCCGCTCGAGCAGGCGCTCGGCGCG
>JAEZBP010000146.1 GCA_023427125.1 Pseudomonadota bacterium
CTCGAGGATCGCGCGCTCCGGTTCAAGATCGGCCTGCCGGTCCCCTTCGGCGGCTCATGACGCGCGGGCGCTGGCTCTCGGTCGCCGGCATCGCCGCCGCCCTGGTGGGAGGCGCGTGGCTCGTCGACGCGCTCGTGGTCAGCGACGAGGAGCGGCTCGAGGGGCTGGTCGCCGCCGTGGCAGGGCCGGTCACCGCTCCGCGGATCGCGAGCGCGCGCGAGCGGTGGATCGATCTCGAACGCCAGCCCTTCGAGGTCAGCGCGCTCGGTCGGGTGGCCCTCTATCGCGCGGGCGACGATGACGCGCTCGACGAGCGAGCCTCGGAGGCGGCGCGCTCGCTCACCGGCAGCCACCTCCGCACGATCACCAGCGGGATCGCCATCGACGGCGACCGCGCGGTCGTGAGCATGCGGGTCCTCGACGACCGGCGCGGCATGGGCCGGCTCGAGTGGACGCTCGAGCGCCACGGAGACGACTGGCTCCTCGCGCGCCTCCGCGTGCTGCGTTAGCTGTGCGCGCGCTTCGCGAGCGCGCGGACCGAGCTACGCGGCACCGACCCGCTGGCGCTTCCCATCCCCGGTGTCCAGCGAGCCGGAACCGCTCCGCTCGGCGTTTCCCCGAGCGCCATGATCGGCGGACAGCGTTCTGCGTTGGCAGGCAGGCAGGCCGTCCGTCAGGTCGGGCGCTCTCCCCCGGTTCCCACGCGCCTCTGCGAGCCTAGTGGATCGGGTAGCCGGGACTCCGAAGCCTGGCGAGGAAGGCCCCAGCGGGGCCCGCTGTTTCGCTCGCGAGGCTGACTGCATGGAGGTGCTGCGAACCGTCGAAGAGACCCGGCGCGAGCGCGCGATGGTGCTCCTCGCCTCCGGCCTCGTCGCCTTCCTCTGCGCGTGGGCCGGGTTCGCGTGGTGGATCGGGCGCCCCGGTGAGTCGGTCGAGCGCGCCCTCGGGGTCTCGCTCCCGCCCGGATCGCGGCAGGTGCATGAAGAGCACATCGAGGTCGATCCTGACGCGCCCTACGACGCGGTGTACGTGAGCGCCACGTGGACGGTCGATGAGGCGGTCGAGCGCATCGCGCGGATCGCGACGGAGAGCAACGTCGAGGCGCGGCGCTTCGAGCTGTCCGATGGGACGATGGTGACGGTCCTGCGCCCGGAGGAGGTGCCCGCGACGCGGCTCCTGCCGATCCAGCCGGTGACGGAGGGCGTGCCGCTCGGCACGCGCAGCTGGATCGTCGTGACGCGGGGGACGCCCCCGGCGGCCACCTGGTCCGCGGCGGTCCCGCCCAGCCTCGAGAGCTGAGCGCCGTTTGAGCGCGCCTCGCCCGGGCGCGGCTGATAGCCTCGCCGGCGCTGCGGGCGGCCTCGGCGCTCCTCCTCTTGCTGGTGGCGCTCGCGCCGGGGCTGGCGCTGGCGCAGCGCGCGGCGCCGCCCGAGGGCGCGTGGCTGCGCTACCGCTTCGAGCAGCGCCTCACCGAGGGCACCGGCGCGTACCAGTCCTTCACCGAGCAGACGCGCGCCCATGCGCGCTACACGATCGAGTCGGTCGAGGGCGACGAGGTGACGATCCGCGGCCGCTACGCGTGGGCCTACGGCTCCTCCGATCGCACCGACTCGGGCGTCGAGGATCGCACCGTCGTCTTCTCGCTGGCGAGCCGTCGCTACCTCGGGCCTCGCACCGACGTCTCGGACTACGACGAGCGCGACGGGCGCGAGCTCGCCACGTGGATCTGGATCCCGCCCTCCTCGAGCCCGAGCGCACCGGTGAGGGTCCTCGAGCGCGACTTCCGCGTGATGTCGAGCGGGCTGCCGATGGAGATCGCCGGCTCGCCGCGCCGCGCGATCGCGCTGATGGCGACCGAACAGGGCTCGCGCGACGACGCCTACGGGCAGCTACGGACGACCATCACCGACCGCTACTGGTACGACGCCGACACGGGCATGTTCCTGCGCGAGGTGCACGAGGAGCGGTGCGAGGGGACCTTCGAGGGGCGGTCCGCCTCGTTCCTCCTCACCACCACCATCGAGCTCGTCGACTCGAGCTACGCGCCGGCCGCGAGCCCGCCGCCCGAGGACAGCTACACGACCCCGCCCGAGCTGCGCGTGCCCACGTTCCGCCGCTCCGGGGGATCGGAGACGGGGGAGGCTTGGTGCACGGCCCTGTTCTTCGGCGGGCTCGTCGCGGTCCTGGTCTTCGTGTTCCTCGTCCTCCCCGTGATCCGCCGGCGGCGCCGG
Organism: Pseudomonadota bacterium; assembly: GCA_023427125.1. Lineage (GTDB taxonomy): Bacteria > Myxococcota_A > Polyangia > Polyangiales > Sandaracinaceae > JAEZBP01. The sequence continues at coordinate 2,232 of JAEZBP010000146.1, forward strand.
CGGCGCGGCCCGACGCAGACCGCGCAGGGTCAGTCCTTCAACGTCCACGAGGGATGGAAGGCCGGCCGGCCAATCCCGCCGCTCCCGCCCGGGCTCAGCCCGAGCTTCGATCACTTCCTGCCGCACATGCTCCGCGTCGCGCAGGCGGCGGGTCACCCGGTCGCGGCCGCGACGACCGGGGACGGCGCCATCCTGGGCGTCGCGATCGGCGACAAGGACGCGGCGGTCGGCACCATCTTCGCCGCCGACTCGGACGTCTGCGAGGCGCTGCGGCTGCGCATCGGACAGAGCGAGTTCTTCTCGGAGCACCGGCACCCGACGCTCGCGAGCATCAAGCGGCTGAACATCAGCGCGCCGGCCGAGGCCTACAACGTCTACGAGACCTACGAGGTGATGACCCTCGACGCGCGGCCGGAGGAGCTCGGCTACGACACGGAGGTCGTCAGCCGCCTCAAGGACGCGCAGCGCCCGGCCGCGGTCGCGCTGCTCGAGCAGGCCTACGGTGTGCCGTGCGCGCGCTGGCTCGACGCCACGCTGGCCGAGGGCGACCTCGCGTGGATCGCGCACGAGGGCGACACGGTCCTCGGCGTCGCGCTCGCGACGGTGGTCGGCACGCGGGCGCGCCTCCACACGCTCACCGTCCACCCCGATCATCGCGGCCGCGGGCTCGGCACCGCCCTCTATCGCGCCCGCCTGCGCGCGCTCTTCGACATGGGCGTCACGAGCGTGCTCACCGAGTGCGCGACCTGGAACGTGGCCGCGCTCGAGCTGGCCCGCGCGCACGGCTTCACGAAGAGCGGCGTCGTCTACGTGGAGTCGGCGCGCCACCACCGGGACGAGCGGAAGTTCGTGCGGCGATGAGGGCCGCGGCGATCCTCGACGCGCCGGTGCCGGCGTGCGCGGTCGGCCCCGCGCGCGAGCGGATGATGACGGTCCCCGCGCGCGCCGAGCGTGGCCCGATCGAGCTCGCGCTCTCGCTCGACGAGCGCGCCGTCGTCCCCGGCCGCGGCGAGCTGCGCGCGATCGCGGACGGCAACCGCAGCGTGGTGCTCCCGGACGTGCGCGCGCTGTACGCCGGGCGCGAGTGGATGCTCTCGGTGAAGGGCGCCGGCGCCTCGACGCCCGCCTACGACGCCTTCCCGATCGACGAGCTCGCGGGCCGCGTCATCGCCGGTGAGGCATGGATGGGCGACGCGCCCTACGGCGGGCAAGGCCTGGCCGGGGCGCGCGACGCGCTCGCGATCACCGCGCTCGCCGATGACGCCGCCACGATCGAGGGGGTGTGCATCTGCCCGGTCGTCCGCGTGGTCGAGGTGCCCGAGGCGCACGTGCGGCGCGACTGCTTCTGGTACCGCCGCTGGCGCGGGCCCGTCCTGCAGGAGCACCGCCTCGTCCCGAGCGACGTGCGGCTCTTCCACGGCTCCGAGGCGGCCCTCGGCCGCGACGCCGAGCGAGCGCTCACCGCCCTCGGCGTGGGCGACGTGCCCTCCCTCGACGCCTTCGTCGAGCGCTACCTCCGGACCGGCGTCGCCGCGCTCACCCTGTGGGCGCGCACCGCCCGCGAGCACGAGGGCGAGTGGGAGGGGCTCGAGTACGACGACGCGTGGCTCGACAAGGACAGCGTCATCGCGGCCGACGGCGCGCTCCACCTGGTCGATCTCGAGGCCCTCGAGTGGACGCCGGCCACCCGGCGCATGCCGATCCGGCGGCGGATCGAGCGGCAGATCGATCGCAACTTCTACGAGCTCGCCTACGGGCTCGACGCGATGCTCGACGTACGCGATCGCTGGCTCGATCGCGCGCAGGGCGGCGCGGCGCGGCGCGCCTCGGTGGCGGCGCGGCTCGAGCTCGCGCTGGCCGGCGACCCGTGGGTCTCGGCGATCGATCGCGGCGAGGGGATCGATCTGAGGGTGCGCGCGCCGGGCGATCACGAGGACGTGGTGGTGCGGGTGCTCGATCGAGCGTGAAGCAGGAGCGCAGCGAAGCGACGGCACGCCGACATCGGCCGTCGCGCAGCAGAGCGCAATCGGAGGTGAGGGCATGCGTGCGGCGGATTTCGGCTGGCTGATGACGGCGATCGCGAAGGGCGCGGACATCGAGCTGCCCGCCACCAAAGACGCGCTGCTCGACGCGCTCCGAGCGCGCGGGCTCGCGCGGACCGCGCCCGATCCGGGGGTCGAGCGCTCCCACCTGACCACCCTGCGGGCCGAGCTCGCGCGCGTCGTCGAGGCG